>QKII01000258.1 GCA_003249625.1 Propionivibrio sp.
TTCCACCGCCCGTCGCAGTTCAGCTTCCAGCGTCTGCCGCTGTTCGACGGCCAGCTGGAACTCCTGCTGGAAGAACTGGTAGGCGCGTTTCCCGCCTGTTTTGGCCTGATACATCGCGACATCGGCTTTCTTCAGCAGGTCTTCCGTTCTGATCGAGTCGTCTGGGTACAGACAGATGCCGATGCTCGGGGAGGTATGCAATTCCTGCCCTTCGATGTAACAAGGCGCAGACACGGCGGCGACGATCTTGTCACCAACGATGGCTGCATCGTCAGGTTCCGCAATTTCCGCAAGCACGACGACGAATTCGTCACCGCCGGTCCGGGCCACAAGATCACTGTGTCGTACGCAAGCCAGCAGACGATGCGCCACTTCGCCAAGCAGCTTGTCCCCCATCGGATGGCCAAGCGTGTCATTGATGACCTTGAAATTGTCGAGGTCAAGAACCATCACGGCCACGCGGTTCCGATTGCGCTCCGCCGATGCGAGGGCCTGCGCCAAGCGTTCGTTGAGGCTGGCGCGATTGGGCAGGCCGGTGAGTTGATCGAAAAATGCCAGCTTGCGAATCGTCGCCTCCGACTCCTTGCGCTCGGTCACATCCTGAAAGATGCAGGCGAATTGTCCAGGCGCTGGGCGAAACGCCATGATTTCGAGGTACTTGCCGACATCTTCTGAATATTTCTCGAAAAATGCCGGCTCGCCGGATAGCGCGACTTGTCCGTAGACACTGATCCAGTAGGGTGTAATGCCCGGCAGTTTCTCGCTGGCAGTACTCCCAATCAGCGCCGCGGCCGAAAGGCCGGTCATCCGTTCGTACGCCGGATTGACCGCAAGAAAACGGAAATCCACCGGCGTGCCATCATCATCGCAAATGATCTCGTGCAGTGAAAAGCCGTTGAGCATCTCGCGGAAAAGCATCTGGTAGTTTTGCGCGACGCGGTCGTGCTCTTCGGCGGCGCGCTTGGCGTCGCTGACGTCGATCGTGATTCCCCTCAGCCACTTCGGCCGCCCTTCCTCTACGACGACGGTGACAAAGCTTTGCACCCACACGGTACGTCCGTTCTGTGCAACAAGGCGATACTCGAGGTTGTACGGTTCCGCCTTGGCCATATGCAGCGCATGCTGCTCCTGTACCCGCGCCCTGTCGTCCGGATGCATGCTCTCCAGCCAGAAGCCCGGGACGTACCAGTCATTTACAGGAAAACCGAGAATGCTTTCGGCTTTCCTGCTGACGAAAGTGAAGGTGAAATTACTGGTGTCCCACTCCCACACGATACCGTCGGTGGTGTTCACGATGTCCCGGAAACGCCGTTCCGATTCGCTCAGTTGTTGCGTCCGCTCGACGACCCGTCGTTCGAGCGTTTCATGTGATTGTTGCAGGCTGTCGGCCATCTTGTTGAACGCCTGCGCCAGGTCGCCAATTTCGTCCTTGGGCACGACGGTGGCGCGCCTGTCGATAGCCCCGTCGCTGATCGCGCGAATAGTGCCAAGCAATTCGTGGAGCGGTCTGAGAATCTCCCCGGTTAATTTTCTTGAAAGGAAAAACGCGCCTGCAATGGAAATGAAAAAGAACGCGGACACGATCACGCCGGCCATGTAGAGCTGCAGATGGACGGCTTTCTGTGCTTCGGCGTCGATGGTCGCCGTCGCCTCTTCGAGTTTTCCTGAAAGTTCGGTGAGCGCAAGCGTCGTCCGATTTCCGGCAAGCTCTGCGGCAAGCAGTTTTTCCAGCGTATCCAGGTAATCACTAACGTCTTGCAGGATGCCGTAGATTTCGCGTTGCCGCGGATAAGCTCGAAAATCCGCGAGCACCGCCTGGCGCATACCTGCAAGTCTGGCCCGAGCTGAAGCTATAACGTCGGCAGGCTGGTGTGAATCCGGCTCCTGGCCATGTGCATGGATTTCGATGACGAAGTCGACCAGCTCTCGGACTGCAAGCGATTCGCGCGAATCGCCTGCTTGCGTCAATAGATTGCGAATCCCGCTGTCGATCCGCTGCGTCAGCACGGAAATACTGCTCCGCAACGACGCCTTCTGATCGGCCTCGGCCACGAACTTCTGAAATTGCACATGGTAGTCGTTGATCAGCGGCAGCAAAGCCCCCAACCCGCCACGTTCCCGGGCGGCTTGTGTCGATTGCTGACGAACGGCAGCGACCTTCACGAAGATTTCGTTCGCCAATTCGCGCGAGGGGAGCTGCGCATAGCGCCCCACGGCGTTGCCGATCTGGTCGAGATCGCTGAGCAGAGACGCGGTTCCGAGTTGGGCGTCAATGCGGAATGAGGCAATGACGATCGTGGC
>QKII01000166.1 GCA_003249625.1 Propionivibrio sp.
TCATCCCGAGGCGTTGTCGGCGATCGGGCTGACAATCTTTATCGCTGTTGTCGTGCTGCCGTTCAACATCGCGGTCGGAATCGCTGCCGCCTGGGCGATCGCCAAGTTCGATTTCCGCGGCAAGAGTCTGTTGATCACGCTGATCGACCTGCCGTTCGCCGTATCGCCGGTTGTCGTCGGTCTGGTATTCCTGCTGATCTTCGGGGCCCAGGGTGTGTTCGGGCAATGGCTGGGCGCGCACGACATCAAGATCGTCTTCGCGCTGCCAGGGATGATCATCGTGACGCTGTTCATTACCTTCCCGTTCGTCGCCCGCGAGCTGATTCCGCTGATGCAGGCGCAGGGCAAGGACGAGGAGGAGGCCGCGGTGTCGCTGGGGGCTTCGGGATGGCAGATGTTCTTCCGCGTCACCCTACCCAACATCAAATGGGGTCTGCTCTACGGCGTGATTCTGGCCAATGCGCGGGCGATGGGCGAGTTCGGCGCGGTGTCGGTCGTCTCGGGTCATATCCGCGGCGAGACCAACACGCTGCCGCTCTACGTCGAGATTGTTTACAACGAGTACAACGCGATCGGTGCTTTCGCCGCCGCGTCGGTCCTTGCCATGCTGGCACTGGTCACGCTGGTGGCCAAGACGCTGGTCGAATGGAAGATGCGACAAGAAACGGAAATGCTGGAGACGGCACTGCCACCGGAAAAAACGGAGTAGACGGAGCAAGAACATGAGCATAGAAATCAACGGCGTTGGCAAGCGCTTCGGCAATTTCGTCGCGCTCGACGACATCAACCTGACCATCCCGACCGGCGAGCTGGTGGCCCTGCTGGGGCCATCCGGCTGCGGCAAGACGACGCTGCTGCGTATCATCGCCGGCATGGAAACGGCCGACGCCGGCCACGTGAGCTTCGGCGGCGAGGAGGCGACGCACCTCCACGCCCGCGACCGCGGAGTTGGTTTCGTCTTCCAGCACTACGCGTTGTTCCGGCACATGTCGGTGTTCGAAAACGTGGCCTTCGGCCTGCGTGTCAAGCCGAAGCACGAGCGGCCGTCGGAGACGGAAATCCGCCGCCGCGTGCTCGATCTGCTCAAGCTCGTCCAGCTCGACTGGCTGGCCGACCGTTATCCGTCGCAGCTCTCGGGCGGGCAACGGCAGCGTATCGCCCTGGCGCGTGCGCTGGCTGTCGAACCGAAAGTCCTGTTGCTCGATGAGCCGTTCGGTGCGCTCGACACCAAGGTGCGCAAGGAATTGCGTCGCTGGCTGCGCCGCCTGCACGACGAAATGCACATTTCCAGCGTCTTCGTCACCCACGACCAGGAGGAAGCGCTGGAAGTGGCCGACCGAGTGGTGGTGATGAATCACGGAAAAATCGAACAGATCGGCACCCCGGACGAAGTCTACTCAACCCCGGCATCGCCGTTCGTCTACCAGTTCCTCGGCAACGTAAACGTCTTTCACAGCCGTTTGCATGGCGCGTGGGCTGAAGTCGGCCGCGAAGCGGATGAGCCGTCGTCCGGCAAGGACAATCAGGCGTTGGCCTTCGTGCGCCCGCACGATATCGACATCGAGCATGCCCCAATCAGCGGCGGTATCGAGGCTGTTGTCCAGGAAGTGCATGCGATCGGGCCGATGGTGCGGGTCGAACTCGCACACGCGTCGGAACTGGTCGAAGCGGAGCTGACGCGTGAGCGGGCGAATGCGCTGAAGCTGGCGCGCGGCCAGCAGGTGTGGCTGAAGCCGCGGCAGGTAAAAGTGTTCAACGTGCCGGCGGTGCCGCTGGAAGAAGGGGGCTCCGGTATCTGACGGAGCCCGCGCCTAGCGCTTCAGTGTCAGTTTGCCGTGGCGCGTAGCTTTTTCACGAAGTCGCCAAATGGCTTCAGCTCCCAGTTGTCCCAGACCTTCCGGGTTGCCTCTTTGAAGGCGGCCTGGTCGGCTTTGACCACCTGCACCGACGGGGTTTTTTCGTACTCGGCCAGAAGTTTCATGTCAGAATCGGCCATTAGCTTGCGCTGGAAGGTTGTTGCTTCTCCAGCGGCGTCCTGGAGCAGCTTTCGCTGGTCTGAGGAAAGCTTCTCCCAGCTTTTTCGGCTCATCAGGAATGGTGCAACGCTGTAGTTGTGATTGGTGATTGAGATGTACTTCTGGACTTCATGCAGCTTCGCCGAATGAATGTTGGCCAACGGGTTGTCCTGACCGTCGACGTAGCCAGTCTTCAAGGCTTCGTAAACGTTGCTGAAATTCATCGGCACTGGCATCGCACCCAGCGCAGACATGATGTCCATGATCGACTTGTCGCCCGTCGT
>QKII01000489.1 GCA_003249625.1 Propionivibrio sp.
GTCGCATCGCCGCAATCTGGAACCGCCCGGCGATTGAGGCTGGACAAGCAGGCGCTGCACTGGGCGCCGCTGTGGCCGGAGCGGTGGCCTTGGTCGACGAGAACGACGAAACCACGCGCGAAGGATTAGCCGAGGGGCTACGTGCAGCGCTCTATGCAGGCAAGGCGGTCACAGAACCCGAGTCAGCGATGGTCGCCGCGTACCACGCGCCAGACGGCTATCTCGAGCGTCTCGAAGCGTCATTTGAGGCAATTCGACACTGACCCCTCAGAGAATCGGGGCTACCGATTGTCCGGCCGGCGATAATCGGAGAACGTGAGTTTTCATCTCCTTCGCATCGATGCTCCGGGGTCCGAGATTGGCCATGAGCCGATGGCTTTCCGCGCCAGACAGCTGACTGTCAAAGGTCCGTTCGACGCCGCGGATTCAACCAATGGGGTGACTGGGGTTGAGATGCTCCAGTTACTTGCCGCCAAGTATATTCGTTAGCCCCCTGACGCTTTCCAAAGAGGCTATCGAGCTGTCCCAAGCTGATGACCGCCGCGATACCTCCCTCCTGATTGTCTTTGAGCGCCTCTGCAAGAGCGGCCTGATCGGACTGGAATTCGCCATTCCCGGAACATCTGTGTCTGCCTGGACAGCGCAGCCCAATGGGTATCGGGCATGTCACATGGCGACACCCGTTACACAAGCCCGAAAGAGAGCCAACAGACGCAGATGCGCTCACTCGCTAGGATCAATCCCATCCAATGAAATAACGTTTCATATTGAAAAACGCAATTCAACCACTTTTTTGAAAGAAATCATCATGGAACTCAGCTCAAGCCTCGTCCTGAAACACAGCTTCGAAATCAGTTTGATCGTTGCAGCGCTATCAGCGGTTGTCGGCTACGGTATCGTCAAGCTCTACATGCTGGTTGGCAAAGCACGTGATGCAGCCCTCGAAGCCTACCGCAAGGCATCTGAAGGCAAACTGAGCACCAGGGCTGCTGGCGCGCACTAATCCTGTCAGGTCCTGACAGGCCTCTTCTGACCGGAATACTGCAGTTCGCCAATCGATTCACCCTCGCTACGACGACATGATGTCCGGCCGCGATGAAGACCGCGCCCTAGTTCAGCGAAGATATAGATTTGGCCGGCCAGCTGTCTGCAAGCAGGCTGAGCGAGCGTCGGCTCAACTCATATCTGACTCTGAACCCAAGTCAGACGAATGTGCTCATTGATGAAATAGATCACATCCGAAGCCATTTCCTCCGGCAGAACAAAACGCCCCCGGTTTTTTCTGCTTCATTGCCTCACCGACTTCTCCAGCCCAAGCCATTTTCCTGAGTGACGTTTCCACGAAGCTCGGCGAAATGGCGTTGACCGTAATTCCGGCGCACGCCCATTCGATTGCAAGAACCTCCGTTATCGAAACGACCACAGCCCTGCTGGCGCAATAGGCGAGATGGCGATCCAGCGCAATGACACTCATCTGCAAAACCGAAGCGGGTGTGTCAGCAATGCGCAAATTGAAAGCTCAACCTTACCGTTGAACACGCGGGAGATGCCTCCTGAGCAAACGCTGCAATGCCTGTCGGCACGATTCCGATTATGATTGCGCCTTCCGCTTTAGCCATCCAGTCGGAACCCACCGTAACTAGGATGAAAACGAGGAGCCTCCATGTCGCCCGCCGATCGCATCACCCTCGGCTTCGACGCCAGCGCCCGGTGCCCGCTGCCATCATGTCGCTAAGCATGCCAGACGGCACGCAAGACTCGCCCACCTCTTTTTCCACTGCGCCCGCCAACGTGTTCGACTTCGGCGGCACCCTGATATGGAAAACGGCCAATACGGCGACCGACGCGGAGTTCATCCGGACACGGGCCGGCGGGGCGACCGAGTTGATTGCCTGTGCCGGCAGTGACATGCCACAGTGCAGCTCCGTATCGTTCCGCCGCACGCTCGCGCTGTGCCACCCCGCTGCCGATGCAGCAACCCGCCACATCGAGCAGATCTCCAGCCTGATCCCCACCCTGTCCGACGCCGCCGCCCACGACCTGCCGGTAAGCCACGGCGCAATAGCCAACAAGTTATCGCCCGCTCGCCACCGTCGGCCGCATTGCCGCCTGCTTCCAGGAAATGCACGAATTCCAACCGAACTGCCGGATCATAGCCGGGTCCGGAGATGCCCCTCATTCGAGAGTCCTGACGTTCGACAGCCTACTTATGATTGACACAATCTTGGTGCGCATAATTCCGAGCCCAATGGGACGAAGTCGATCCCAGTGGCGAGACCAATGCCATATACGATGCGCCCGATTGCCCGTTCAATCTTGCCTGCGGCGCCCACGGCGCACTGACGCCAGATCGCATGGGCAAATTGCATGGACTCATCGCCAGGGACTACGCCGCAGGAGAAGCTGTTCTAGTCGCAACACTCCTTGGTTGAATTGAAAGTGCATTCGAGAAGATGCGCACGTAATTCACTATAGCCGTTAGAGATCACGACCAATGCGCTGGCATTCTCAACTGTTCGCCTCCATCTCCCCCTTGCTTGCCCGCTGGCGTGAGTATTTCGCCCCCCTGCTGGCCCGTATCACCGTTCGACTGAGGCCTCCGACACGACGCGATCTAAGGATCGTGCTGATCGCCCCGATTGCCCTTTTCACGATATATATCGTCGCACTCGTACCCCTGACCCCCGCCATCAGCGACATCCGCAAAGCCAGCACCGAGCGCCCGTCCCAGATCCTCTTCGCCGACGGCAAGAAGCTCGCCGAGTTCAAGCACTCACACCGCCAGTGGGTCCATCTGGCAGACGTTTC
>QKII01000278.1 GCA_003249625.1 Propionivibrio sp.
CGCTTTCTCGGCCACCCGCACCCAGGCGCGGTGCTCCGTCCCGGCAAAAAGCGCCGGCAGTTCCCGCCTGCTCACCGGGCGCAACGATTTCCAGCGCGGGTCAGGACGCCAGTTCGTCGCCCAAGCGGCCAGTTCTTCAGCCGGCATCGGCCGGGCGATGCCGTAGCCTTGCGCCAAGTCGCAGCCCAGCAACAGGAGCATTTCACCGTGCGCGGCGGTTTCCACGCCTTCGGCGATGACCTCCCTCTGAAAAGCCCCGGCGAGGCTGATAACGCCTTCGAGGATAGCCAGATCATCCGTGTCCTCAAGCATGTCACGCACGAAGCTTTGATCGATTTTCAGCTCATCGGCTTCCAGACGTTTCAGATAGGTGAGCGAGGAATAGCCAGTGCCAAAATCATCGAGCGCGAAGCGTACCCCGAGTTCCCGACAGGCGGAAATTATCGAGGAGACCCCCTCCAAATCTTCCAGCGCGCTGGTTTCGAGCACCTCGATCGTCAGATCGCCCGGCCTGACCGCAGGATGTTGTTGGAGCGTGCGCGCAAGCAGTGAAACAAAATCGCCCCGCAGCAACAAACGAGCGCCGACGTTTACGCTGACGGGGATAGCGGCGCCAGCCGCCTGCCAGCGGGCAATCTGCTCAGCCGCCTCATTGAGCACCCAGGCATCTACATCGCCGGCCAGCGGATCATTTTCGATCTCGGGAAGGAAAGCTGCCGGCGACAGCACACCCTTCTCCGGATGCCTCCAGCGGATCAACGCCTCAACGCCAACCATCAGCCCCTTGTGCATGTCGACCTTGGGCTGGTAATACAGGACGAACTCACTGTCACGCAGCCCCTGCCGGATGCGTTCGCGGTTTTCGTGGCGACCGCGCAGGCTTCGATCCTGTTCGGCATCGAACATCTGGAAACGGTTTTTTCCGGACAGTTTGGCCTGATACATCGCCTGATCCGCCTGCCGCAGCAGTTGATCTGCATCGACCTCGTCGCACTGCGGATAGAAGGTTACGCCCACACTGGCCGACACCTGCAAATCAAGCCCGCCCTCACACACAGGGTGCGAGGCGGCGCCAAGCAATCGGTTGAGCATCGGTTCGCAGGACGCTGCTTCAGGCAGGTCTATCAGGACAACCACGAATTCGTCACCACCAAGCCGCGCAAGGGTATCGCCTTCACGCAGCGTCTGGCGCATGCGGTTCGCCACGGCCACCAGCAACTGGTCGCCTATCTTGTGCCCGTGTGTGTCGTTGATCGCCTTGAAGCCGTCCAGATCAAGATAGGCAACGGCCAGCAACTGTTTGCGCCGCAGCGTCTGAGTCATTGCCTGCTTCATCCGGTCGGCCAGCAGCGCCCGGTTCGGCAGGGTGGTAAGCAGGTCGAAATGGGCCATGCGCGTCAACTGCTCTTCATGCGCCTTCATCGGCGTAATGTCGGTAAACAGGGCGACATAGTGCATGGCCCGCCCGTGCTTGTCGCGCACTGCGCTGATGGTTAGCAGCTCCGGAAACAACTCGCCGTTTTTGCGGCGGTTCCATATCTCACCGCTCCAATTACCCGTGTCCAGGAGTTCACGCCACATCGCCTCGTAAAACGAAGGCGGATGGTGACGCGAGCGCAGAATCCGTGGATTCTGGCCGACAGCCTCCTCCCGCGAATAGCCGGTAATCCGCGTAAATGCCTCATTGACGTCAATGATGGTGCCATCGGCCGAGGTAATCGTTATGCCCTCCTGCGCATGCAGGAAGACGCTGGCTGCCAGCTGGTTTTTCTCTTCCGCACGCTTGCGCGCGTCGATATCTGCAATTACACCGACGAGGCCGAGCTTCACCCCGTTCGCGTCGAACAACGGCCGGCAGGTCAGATGCCCCCAAAACACGGTCTGGTCGGCACGCCAGTACAACCTGTCAAGATCAACCGAAGGAGTCTGACTGGCAAGCAGCGCCAACATTTTCTCGCGTGACACCGCACGCTCTGAAGGATGCACCAGCCCGCCATACTCGCAACCCAGAAGCTTATCGATCGGAATACCGAACATCTCGCTCATCTGTCGGTTGGCTTGCGTGATGCGTCCGTTCATATCGATCACTCCGATCGCGACGCTCGACGTATCGAGAATTTGCTTGAGCAGCATCTCGCGCTGCCCGAGTTTCTCCAGCAAGCGATTGAACGCCAGAATCAACCGCCCGATCTCATCCTCGCGAACAACAGAAAGCGGTCGAGCCGCGTCCTCCTTTCCAGCAAGTTCCGCCAGCGATTCGGCAGCAAGCATCATCGGCGCC
>QKII01000391.1 GCA_003249625.1 Propionivibrio sp.
ACGCTTGGGTAAAGGCGACCTCAACCTCGACCTGAAGGCACTGGCAGCGGACCAATACACGCTTGAAGTGGCAGCTCAGTTCCGCAAGATCGACAACTCACTCAAGCAGGTTGGTGCCTCGCTAAGCGCACTTATCACCGACGCGGACATGCTCTCGCAAAGTGCCATCGCCGGTAAATTCGAGGTTCGCGCCGATGCAGCGAAGCATCCGGGCGACTTCCGCAAGGTCATCGACGGTGTGAACGGCACGCTCGACGTCGTTGTCGACAAGCTCGAATGGTATCGCTCGGTCATCGACGCCGTGCCATTCCCGATCCACGTCATCGACAACGACATGAACTGGACCTTCCTCAACACCGCCTTCGAAAAGCTGATGGTCGAACGCGGTTATGTGCGTGATCGTAACGACGCCGTCGGGCGGCCCTGCTCCACGGCCAACGCCAATATCTGCAAGACCAAGAACTGCGGCATCATGCAATTGAAGGGCGGCGTCAAGGAAAGCTTCTTCGATTGGGGCGAGCTCAAGTGCAAGCAGGACACGGCCTTCGTACTCAATGCCAAGGGTGAAAAGGTTGGCTTCGTGGAAACCGTTTCTGACCTTACGTCAACGCTCAACATCAAGGAATTCACCGAGAGGGAAGTGCAACGCGTTGCGCAAAACCTCGAACGCCTTGGCAACGGCGATCTCAACCTTGACTTGAAAGCCTTGGCCGCTAATCAATACACGCTGGAAGTCGCCGCTCAGTTCCGCAAGATCGACGACAGCTTCAAGCGAGTAGGCACATCACTTACCGCACTGGTTTCCGACGCCAACATGCTCTCCGAAGCAGCCGTTGCACTGAAGCTCGACACCCGCGCCGACGCCACCAAGCATCAGGGCGATTACCGCAAGGTGATCGAAGGCGTCAATGCGACGCTCGACGCCGTGGTGAATCCGCTGAGCATGCTCATCGGCGACGTGCAGAACCTGGCCAAGGCTGTCGTTGAGGGACGTCTGGACGAACGTGGCGACGACACACGCCACCGCGGACAGTTCAAGGAAGTCGTCCGAGGGCTCAACGAACTGGTCGACGCCATCGTCGACCCGGTCAACGAGATCAAGCGCGTCATGGGCGCAATGTCCGACGGCGACCTGACCCAGAGCATTTCCAAGGAGTATCAGGGCGAGTTCAAGGTACTGAAGGACGCCATCAACGAGACAACGACCAAGCTTGCCTCCACCATTGCGGAGGTTAACAACACGGCCGAATCGCTCGTTTCGGCGACCTCGCAGGTCTCCGCCACAGCGCAAACCCTGTCGCAGGCCTCCAGCGAGCAGGCATCCTCCGTTGAGGAGACCTCAGCCTCGATCGAGGAAATGGCCTCGTCGATCCAGCAAAACACCGAAAACGCCAAGGTCGCCGACAGCATGTCGGCCGACGGCAGCAAGAAGGCGGGCGCTGGCGGCGAAGCGGTCAACGAAACGGTCGGCGCAATGAAACAGATCGCCAAGAAGATCGGCATCATCGACGACATCGCCTACCAGACCAACCTCCTTGCTCTCAATGCGGCAATCGAAGCCGCCCGCGCCGGCGAGCACGGCAAGGGCTTCGCCGTCGTCGCAGCGGAAGTGCGCAAGCTGGCCGAACGCAGCCAGGTCGCGGCCCAGGAAATCGGGCAACTGGCGGTCAACAGCGTCGGCATGGCCGAACGCGCCGGGAAACTACTCGACGAAATCGTGCCGGCGACAAAGAACACGGCCAACCTCGTCCAGGAGATCACAGCGGCCTCCGAAGAACAGACCCTTGGCGTCGCTCAGGTGAATACGGCAATGAACCAGTTGAGCCAGATTACCCAGCAGAACGCAAGCGCCTCCGAGCAACTGGCGGCCACAGCCGAAGAAATGTCGGCACAGGCGCTCAATCTGCAGGACTTGATGGCGTTCTTCGATCTCGGCAAACAGGCCAACGACAAGCGTCAGCGGAAAGCATCGCCCTCCGGTGATTTCAGCACTCGCCGCCCACTGCGTGAAAAGGGCGACGGGGATAAACTGGACGAATCGAATTTCTCCCGGTTCTAGGGCAACAGGAGGCGACTGATGACAACCCCATCCACTCAGGTGGTAAAGGCCCCCGCCTCCGGGGGCGGCCATGCGGCCGTTCCCGGATTGACACAGGAACATCAGCAGTTTCTGACGTTCCATCTTGGCGAGGAGATGTTTGCCATCGGCATTCTTTCGATTCGCGAAATCATCGAGTACGGCCAATTAACCGAAGTACCGCTGGTGCCAAATTTCATCCGGGGCGTGATCAACCTGCGCGGTTCGGTCGTGCCGGTAATCGATCTTGCTGTCCGCTTCGGACGCCCCCCGTGTCCGGTGACGAAACGCAGTTGCATCGTGATCATCGAAACCGTCTATGAGGAGGGACGTCCCAGCCAGCAGATGGGCATCGTCGTTGACGCCGTGTCAGAGGTTCTGGACATTCCGGCTGCGGACATCGAGCCCCCGCCGGAGTTCGGCGCGCGCATCCGCATCGATTTCATCAGCGGCATGGGCAAGATCAACGGCAAGTTCGTCGTCCTGCTCGACGTCAACAAGATCCTGTCGATCGACGAAGTGGCCGTGGTCGCAGCACTGGGCCAAGGCAGTGAGTCCCGCGGCAGTTAATCCATGAGCCGGCTTTGCTCGAACTGAATCCCACAATGAGCAGCCGGCTCAATGCCCTCCCGCCCCCGCAGAACCTGATTTCGGATGCCGAGTTCGCACAGTTCCAGAAGTTGATTTTCCAGATTGCCGGAATCAGCCTTGCTCAGGGAAAGAAGGAACTGGTTACCGGGCGACTCACGCGGCGGCTCGATCATTTTGGCTTTTCGACCTTCACTCAGTACTACCGGCACGTCTGCATGAAAGAAAATGCAGCCGAGCGACAGATAATGGTCGATCTGCTGACGACCAACGAGACATATTTCTTCCGGGAACCCAAGCACTTCGACTTCCTGCGCGACATTGCCTCCCGTCATCGGCCGGGATTGCCGTTCCGCGTCTGGAGTGCCGCCTCATCGACTGGTGAAGAAGCGTATTCCATCGCCATGATCCTTGCTGAAACGATCGGTTCGGCCAACTGGGAAGTTACCGGAACGGACATCAGCAGCCGGGTGCTGGAAAAGGCGCGCAAGGGCCACTATTCGCTCAGCAGAATCGACGGCATCCCCCAGCAACTCCTGAAAAAATACTGCCTGAAGGGCATGGGCGATTACGCGGGAACCTTGCTGATCGTTCGGGAATTGCGCGATCGCGTCGATTTTCACTACAGCAACCTGATGGCGCCAGCTACCGGTCTTGGCCAATTCGACGTAATTTTCCTGCGCAACGTAATGATCTACTTCGATCAGGAGACAAAGCGCCGGGTTATCGGTAACCTGCTTCCCTATCTTAAGCCTCACGGATATCTTCTGATCGGCCATTCGGAAACGCTAAATGGAATCGCTGGCGACCTGATAGCGGTTCGACCAACGATTTACCGACGCACAGAGTCGCACCGGAGCGCCCCCAGATAACAAGAAACGGACGGAGACCTCATGAGCATCAAGACCAAGGTAATGATCGTCGACGATTCGGCACTGGTCCGGCAGGTCATCACCCACGCCATATCCCGCGACCCATCCATCGAAGTCATCGCCACGGCACAGGACCCGATCTTCGCGCTCGAAAAATTGAAGAACCAGTGGCCCGACGTAATCGTGCTGGACATTGAAATGCCGCGCATGGACGGTCTGACGTTCCTCAAGAAGATCATGGCCGAGCACCCAACGCCCATCATCATCTGCTCCTCGCTCGCGGAAAAGGGCGCCCAGGTCACGATGGAAGCGCTCGCTTCCGGCGCGGTGAGCATCATCACCAAGCCGAAGATCGATCTCAAAGCCTTCCTGCAGGACTCCGCCAACGACATCGTCGCCAACATCAAGGCTGCCGCGCGCGCCAACATGAAGGCCGTACGACAGATAGCCAGTGCAGCACATCCAACACTCAGCCGACCCAAACTTTCTGCCGACGTGATGCTGCCGAGCACCCACACCGGCGCACGGATGTACGGAACGACAGACAAGCTGATCGCCATCGGCACGTCCACCGGCGGCACGCAAGCGCTCGAAGCCGTGTTGACCCGTCTGCCGGCGGTCTCCACCGGCATCGTCATCGTCCAGCATATGCCGGAGCGCTTTACCGCGATGTTCGCGGAGCGTCTGAACAATCTGTGCCAGATCGAGGTTCGCGAGGGCAAGGACGGCGACCGCGTGCGCGCCGGTCTGGCGCTGATCGCACCCGGTGGAAAGCACATGCTGCTGAAGCGCAGCGGCGCGCAGTACTACGTCGAAGTCCGTGACGGCCCACTGGTTAACCGCCACAAGCCGTCTGTCGACGTCCTCTTCCGCTCCGTCGCCCAGGTCGCGGGCAAGAACGCGCTCGGCATCATCATGACCGGCATGGGAGACGACGGTGCCCGCGGGCTCAAGGAAATGCACGATACCGGCGCACAAACCATCGCCGAGGACGAATCGTCCTGTGTCGTATTCGGCATGCCGAAGGAAGCCATCAAGCTCGGCGCGGCGGCGAAGGTCATCCCCCTCGAGACGATTCCCAAGGAAATCATCGCCTACGGGTCATAGCAGGGCGATCGCGTGCCACGCATTCCCCGGACTCACGCGAAATTTCTTTCACGATAAATGCGCGAAGCGTGATACTTACCCGGGTTATTCCGGATGAATCCGAGTAAACTCGTCCTGTTAAGCTTCATGGCCGTCCGGACTTCCTGATCAACAGGCCTCGGGCGGACGGGCTTGCCTCTCCGCAGAATCCACAAAGAGGTCTTCGCATGCCGAAAGTCAGTACGATTCGCGCAAATTCAGCACGCCGGGCTGTCGACGCCTTGCTACGCAACGTCATGATCTGGCTGTTTCTGGCAGGAGCAATGGCAATCACCGTGCTTTGGACGTTCGAATCCTCGTCCGGTCTGCTTGACGAGGTCGCAAAGGTTGCTTATCCGATCATGCTGGTCACATTCACGGCAAGCGCCGCATTGCTATATCTCCGGCCAGATACCGTCATGCTCGCGCGCTGGATCGGCTTTTCGACGATAACCGCCTTCCTCTTCGCGGAGCTTTTTGCCGCACTGTGGCAAGGCGGCCCACTGGTCGGAAATTATGCGTTCATTTCACTGTTGATGTGGTTGCCGCTCGCCTATGCCATCGCGTTGCTGATGCTCGAGCCGCGGCATGCATCACGTGCCGCCGCGGCGCTATTCGCCTTCATGGTTGTAATCAGCGGAGCCTATGTCTTGCAGGGAAAGGGAGTTGGGCCGGACGATAAGGCCATGCTTGCCAACCTGTTGATGTCGCACGTGGTATTGCTGGCGTGCCTGAGCGGGCTGGTCAGGATCAAACTGGCCCTGTTCCGGGCCGACGTTTTGTCGCGCCGTTTGCTCGCACAGGCATCGACCGATCCACTCACCGGCTTGGCGAACCGGCGCTACGGACTCGAAATGCTGCGCCATGCAGCCTCCGTGCACGCGGCTGGAACCCCCTCTGCCGTCATTCTGTGCGATATCGATCGCTTCAAGGAAATCAACGATCAACACGGGCACGACATCGGCGACCAGGTCGTGTTGCACATTGCAAAAATCCTCGCGGAAAACACCCGGGAGCTCGACACCGTCATCCGCTGGGGCGGTGATGAATTCCTTATTTCCGTGCCGCAAATCGGCTCTGATGCGCTGCGGGAAATGGCCGAGCGACTCCGGGCATGCATTACCGAAACCTCGATGCCGGACCCCGACGGACCGCCAGTGTTGCCGTCGATGAGCATCGGAATCGCCGAGATGGCGGAGAACGAGTCGCTGGAGAACTGGATCAAACGAGCAGACGAAGCACTCTATCTCGCAAAACTGGCCGGACGAAATCGCTGTGTCTTTGCCCGGACGCCTGCGCAGCGAATTTCAACGCAGGAACAATCGGACGAGCCAGTTCTCGATTCCGCGGGACTCCCGTAACCCCCGACTTCCCACCGAAATGAATGATCCTTCGAGGCTAATCATGCTCTGACCGGATCATTCGAATGTCGTTGGCGGTGCAATTCGACAACTGCCGTAGCTTCTCCTTGAAAAAGCGACGTGCAGTTTCTTTCTGACTCGCATTCAATTCATTGAAAAAAGCCAGCCAATTATTCACCGTCTCCGAAGAATAGACCCGCCTTTCCTCGAAATAGCGGTCTCGCACAATCTGCAGCGCATTCAAATCGACATCATCCTGTTCAAGCGCTGCGATTGTGTCTTCGCAACACCGTTGTTTACACGCCTGTTCGGCGCCGACGATTTCCCATGTCGTCAGTTCAAGCTTGTGCCAAGCCGTTTTCTGCGCGATATCGAACCCCAGACGATTACGCAACTCCACGAGCCCGTCGATTTCGGGGAAAATGGGCGCATGAGGGGTTATGGAGAGGTTTCCAGAGCGGTTGTATCGTGCAACAGTTCGCCCCAAAACTCCTGCCGCGACAAGGCCGCCGGTGACCAAGGGGGCGGCAAGAGCGGCCGCTACGAACGGAAAGAGTGGAAGCATGAGAATGCCCCCCCCATCACGACCATGATTGAGCGGCAACACAAAAGCCCAGCCATTGTCGCTGTCATAAGAGTTCAAGGTTTTATTTCTGGGCGAAAACTGGTTTCGACATATTTCATGGAAATTAAGAAGCCCCGCCGATTGGCGCCTTTCCCCCTTTTCCGGTAGTCTTGCCCCTCCGTTTTTCCGTATCGCACCCCATGCTCAACACACTCGCCCTTCTTCTGCTCTATCAACTGGGCGGTGAGCTGATCGCACGCCTCTTCGGCCTGCCGATTCCCGGCCCGGTCATCGGCATGACGCTACTGCTCCTGACGCTGCTTGCACGCGGCCAAGTGAGCCATGACACGCGTACCAACGTCGGCGCCTTCCTGCAGCACATGTCGCTTTTCTTCGTACCCGCCGGCGTTGGCGTGATGGTGCATGTCCAGCGTGTCGCCAGCGAGTGGCTGCCAATCGTCGTCGCACTGGTGGTCAGCACCTTTGCCGGCTTGGCAGTAACCGCGTGGGTCATTCGGGCAATGTTGCCGAAAAACGGAAGTCACTCAGTAGAGGAGGTCCGCCCGTGAGCGCCATGCCTCCCGCCGAACTATGGAGTCACTTCATCCGTACGCCGCTGCTCGGCTTGTCCCTGACGCTTTCGGCGTATCTCGCCGGGGTCTGGCTGTTCAAGCGCAGCGGGCAGAAGCCGTTCTGCAATCCGGTGCTGATCGCTATCGTGCTGATCTCGATGCTGCTGTGGGCTACCGGCACGCCGTATCAGGGCTACTTCGACGGTGCGCAGTTCATCCATTTCCTGCTCGGGCCGGCCACGGTGGCGCTCGCGGTACCGCTACATGCCTACTGGCGACGTCTGCGCGAAATGGCCCTGCCGCTGGTTGTCGGCCTGTTCGCCGGCTCGGCTACAGCCGCCTTCTCGGCGATGGGCATCGCCTGGCTGCTCGGTGCATCGCCGGAGACCATCTTCTCGCTCGGCCCGAAGTCGGTGACAACACCGATCGCCATGGGCGTCGCCGAGCAGATCGGCGGAATTCCATCGCTCACCGCTGTATTCGTGATCATTACCGGTATCGTCGGCGCGTTCGGCGCACCTCCCTTTTTCCGCCTGCTGCGCATCGACCACCATCCCACGCAGGGATTCGCCATTGGCCTGTCCGCGCACGGCCTCGGCACGGCGCGCGCCTTCCTGGTCAGCGAGGAAATGGGCGCCTTCTCGGCGCTGGGGATGGGGCTCAACGGTGTGTTGACCGCAATACTCCTTCCCATCCTGTTTTCCCTGCTCCTCCACTGATTGACTGATTCACGGAAAGACCCACGGCCATGAACGCTCCGCAGCCCCTTCTCACCCCGATTGAAGCCCGCATCCTCGGCGTCCTCGTCGAAAAGGAAAAAACGGTTCCCGACACCTACCCGCTGACGCTCAACAGCCTGACCTCGGGCTGCAACCAGAAAACCTCGCGCGATCCGGTGATGAGCCTCGCCGAAAGCGAGCTTCAGGCGGCGCTGGAGGAGTTGCGCGGGCGGGCGCTGGTGATCGAGAGCTACGGCGCCTCGGGGCGCGTGCTGCGCTACGCGCAGAATTTTGCCAAGGTCTACGGACTGCCGCAGCCCAGCGTCGCGTTGCTCTCGATGCTCATGTTGCGCGGGCCGCAAACCGTCAGCGAACTGCGCGCCAATTGTGAACGGCTGTACCGTTTCGAGGATGCCTCGACCGTCGAGGCCTACCTGGAAGAACTCGCTGAGCGCAGCAGTGGCGCACTGACGACCAAGCTGCCCAAGCAGCCAGGCTCACGGGAACATCGCTGGGCGCATTTATTATGCGGCGAAGTCAGCCTGCCGGCCGCGCAGGAATCTAGCCGGGAGAGCAGAGGCGCACTGGAGGAGCGCGTCGCCCGCCTTGAACAGGAAGTGGCCGAATTGCGCGAAACGATCGCATCGCTTCTTGGCAAAACAACGGACTGAGTCGCCACATCCGGTCGAACTCAAGTCGAACTGCGGCCCGCTGTTGCAATCAAACGTTGCAACGACCGGCCACAGGAGAACGATCATGGACGCAACAACCTGCGATCTCACCCGCAAGCACTGCAAGCCGTGCGAAGGCGGCGTCGCGCCCCTCAATACGGCAGAGGCGGAACAACTGCTAAGGCTGGACGCTGTCCGGCAAGGAGATCAGCAAGACCTACCGCTTCAGGAACTACCACGAGACGATGGCCTTCGTAAACGCCACCGCCTGGGTGTCGCACCGCGAAGACCATCACCCCGATCTTGAAGTGAGCTACCGGGAGTGCCGCGTACGCTACAGAACGCATGCGATTG
>QKII01000204.1 GCA_003249625.1 Propionivibrio sp.
ACCGGCGAAATATCGCTGCCGTAAATCTGCGCGTGCTGCAGCGGCTTCTCGGCCTCCTGCGCATCGTCAAGCAGATCCTTCCAGACATCGAGCTGAAAGTTGCGCAAGCGCTGGAAACCGAAACTGCGCCCGCTCGCGCCCGGCGCAATATTCAGGGCCATCTGTGCCGCCTCGGCGAGGAAGGTGCCGCTACCGCACATCGGGTCAAGCAGCGGCGTACCGGGTTGCCAGCCGGAGAGACGCAAGATACCCGCTGCGAGGTTCTCCTTGAGCGGTGCTTCCACGGTCTTCTGGCGCAATCCGCGCTGGTAGAGCGGCGCGCCGGAAGTATCGATATACAAGGTGCATTCGTCGGCAGTAAGGAAGCCGTGGACGCGCACGTCCGGCTCGCGCGTATCTACGTTCGGCCGCTTGCCGGTGTCGGCACGAAAGCGATCGCAGATTGCGTCCTTGATGCGCAGGGTGATGAACTCCAGACTCTTCAGCGGACTTTTGACGGCGACCACGTCGACACGAAGCGTCCGCTCGGCGGCGAACCAGGTCGGCCACGGCGCATCCAGAGCCAGCCGGTAAATGTCGTCCTCGCGTGCATATTTGCCGTGTGCCACGCGCCACAACACCCGGGTGGCGATCCGCGAGTGCAGGTTGACGGCGTAACAGGTCGGCCACTCGGCAGAAAAGTGTACGCCGCCGGGCACGATCCTCGGGTCGGCAACGCCTGCGCTCGTCAGGTCTTCCGCCAGCAGCGGCTCAAGCCCGCGCGGGCACGTCGCGAAGTATTTTTCCACGGTAATTCCTAATAAATTGCGCGGCTGTCGACTCAGGACAAGCCACGAATGTTTCTTTCACGCCAGGCGGCATCAATCCCCTCGGCAACCTGCGGGTAACGCAAGCGCCCCCCCAACTCGCGACAGGCCCGCCCATTCTCCAGGCGCCGCGACTCACTCATGAACGACAACTGAATAGGCGACAACGTCTTTTCCGCTTCCTCACGCAAAATACGCGGCGGGCGCGCCAGGGCAAAGCGATCGGCAACAAGGTCAAAATAATCGCCCATTTTCATGTGCGAGGCGTCCGATGCGTTATACACCCGGTTCGGCAAACCGCGACGCAACGCAGCCACGGCCAGCATTGCCAAGTCGTCTGCGTGGATGTGGTTGGTGAACACATCGTCTTCCGCGGCCAGAACCGGCGTTCCTCGTTGCAGGCGTTCGATGGGCAACCGGTCGGAGGCGTAAATGCCCGGCGCGCGCAGTATGCTCACGCACGCCCCCGTAGTGCGCCCGAAGCGCCGCAACTGCCGTTCGGCGTCCACACGTCGGCGCGCGCGCGGCGTCTGCGGATGCAGGCGCCGGGTTTCCGGAACACGCTCGCCTTCGCAATCGCCATAAACTCCGCTCGTACTGATATATACCAGGCGCTGTGGTAGAGTTTTCCCTCGACGCAAAGCAGCCAGCAGCCAGCGCATTCGTGAATCCTCCGCGCCACGCTCCGGCGGCGGCGCGAAATGCAATACCGCATCGGCCAGACCGGACAAACGCCCCAGGCTGCTTCGCCGATCCAGGTCGGCAATCAGCGGAAAAGCTCCCTGAACGCGCCATAGGTGCGCCTGCGCCGGGTCGCGCAACAACGCGATGACCCGGTAACGGCCGAGCAAAAGAGGAAGGGTTCGGCGGGCCACATCGCCACACCCGACAATGAGAAGTGTTTGCACGCGGGGATTTTACCGGAATCACCCCCGCCGGGAGACGTCATGGGAGTCCAGATCACTGTCGAACCGAGCCGGCACACCTTTGTTGCCGACGCTGACGAAACGATCCTCGAAGCTGCGTTGCGCCACGGACTGATGGTTCCTTACGGCTGCCGGGACGGCATCTGCGGCGCCTGTCGCAGCAAGGTACTGAGCGGCCAGGTCGATCATGGCAAAATCCCGCCGGTTGGGCTCGGCCCCGCGGACCGTGAAGCTGGCTACGCGCTGCTCTGCTGCGCGAAGGCACAAAACGATGTGGTCATCGAGGCCAGGGAGCTTCGCTCTTCCGGAGAGATCCAGGTCAAGACGCTCCCGGCGCGCGTGGAAAAAATGACCCTCGCCGCCCCGGACGTGATGCTTCTCGACCTCAAGCTTCCGGCCAGCGAGCGATTGCAATTCCTTGCCGGCCAGTACATCGACATCCTGCTCAAGGACGGCCGCCGACGCGCTTTCTCTCTGGCCAACGCTCCGCACGACGACGCGTTACTGCAACTGCACATCCGGCGTGTTCCAGGCGGACGTTTCACCGAACACGTTTTCACCGCCATGAAGGAGCGCGACCTGATGCGCATCAACGGCCCGCACGGCAGTTTCTTCCTGCGAGAGGATTCGACCAAGCCGATACTGCTGGTCGCCGGCGGCACCGGTTTCGCACCGGTCAAGGCAATCGTCGAGCACGCGATCGCCGAAGGGGATCAACGCCCGATAGCCGTCTATTGGGGTGGCCGCCGCCGTGATGATCTTTACCTGAACGCGCTGGCCGAAGACTGGATGCATACACACACACACATCCGCTACGTCCCCGTCCTCTCCGACGCCCCGCAGAGTGATGGCTGGACCGGCCGCACCGGACTGGTTCACCTCGCTGCAATGCAGGATATTCCTGATCTTTCCGCTCATCAGGTCTATATTTGCGGCTCACCCGCCATGGTCGCTGCCGCCCGGCGCGATTTTGTCGGACAATGCGGGTTGCCTGAAAACGAGTTCTTCGCCGACGCCTTCGAATTCGCCTGCGACAAGAACGTAGCCACAACGTAACCGCGTTGATTGAACATTTGCCTGCCACACCGAGTTAACGCCATGCCCGATGTTTTCCTCTCTCGCCAACCGCTGATCAATCGCCAGAACCGTATCCTCGCCAACAGACTCAGCCTGCACCTGGTGGGCGGTGCGACGACAATAGACGCCGCCGAAACGCTTGCCTCGCTCGCCGACTACTGGCCATCGGATGAAAAACAGGTTTTCCTGAACTGCGGCAAGGAGCCCTGCGATGCTGACTTGTTGCAATGGAATCCGCCTGAAAATACCACGATCGAACTTCCGGGCGCCTCATTCGCCGCCCCGGACGCCGCGTCGCTGATATCCCGTTTGCAGGAAAGCCCGTGTTCGCTTTGCCTGATCATCGACGAGCACGCCAAGACCGCGCTGTCGTCCGGAATCGCTTTCCGCTTCATGGGACTCAACGCACGGCGCTTTGGCCCCGCCCAACTGAAAACGCTTGCCACGCAAACGCAGCCATACGGCATCGGCGTCGCGTTCAACGTTTACGACCATCCGTCGTTCCAGAACTGTCTTGACGCTGGCCTCAATGCGGCAGCGACCTGGTTCTTCAAGCGACCGTCCAGCGCCCCCGCCAAGGCACTCAACCCAGGACAGACACAGATCATTCGCGTACTCAACCTGGTGCGCAAAAACGCCGACGTCAAGGACATCGAGGCGGCACTGAAACAGGACGTCACGCTTTCCTACAAGCTGCTGCGCTACATCAACTCGGCCGGATTCGGCCTGTCTTGCGAAATCCAGTCATTCCGTCATGCGGTAACCATCCTCGGCTACGACAAGCTCAACAAATGGCTGTCACTGCTGCTCGCCACCGCGAGCAAGGACCCGATGGCCCAGGCACAGATGCACACCGCACTGTGCCGCGCACGGCTGATGGAGCTTCTCGGCCACGGCCTTGTCGCCAAGAGCGAATACGACAACCTGTTCATCACCGGCGCCTTCTCGATGCTTGAAGCTCTGCTCGGCGTCGGCATGGACCAGGTGCTGGAAACGATGAGCCTGCCTGAATCGATCTGCGATGCCCTGCTCGGCCACGGCGGCGTTTATGGCCCGTTCCTGGAACTAGCCATTGCCTGCGAGGGCGAGGACGGCGACGCGATCGCCAACCAGGCCGGCATGCTCGGCCTCTCCGCAGCGCAGTTCAACCTGGCGTTGATGCAGGCACTGGCCTTCGCCGACACGATGGAAGTCTGACCCCACATGGACAACGAGTGCTACTGGCTGCTCCGCAGCGAAAACCAGTTCTTCATCGTCAAAGACGAGCAGCATGGAAAGACTTTCCTGCTCGGGCGCTCTTCCGATTACGGAGATCCGGAAAGACCGTTGCTGGTTGGCGAATGGGACGGACGCCCATGCTACGCCGCTGAGGTCGACTCCCTTCCTGATGACGCCCCTGGCGAACTGACCCTCCTGCGCCCACTTTACGGCATCGCCGGCGCAGAAGCGTTCGCCATCGCCGGACGCGCCAGCCTGCTCATGGACTGGCGCAGGAATCATCGCTTCTGCGGCCGCTGCGGCACGCCAACGACGATGAAATCAAACGAGTTCGCCATGGCCTGCCCCTCCTGCGGACTTCTAGCCTACCCGCGCATCTCGCCGGCAGTGATGGTACTGGTCGAACGCGGGAACGACCTGCTCCTCGCCCGCAGCCCGCACTTCCGCCCCGGCATGTTCAGTGCGCTGGCCGGATTCGTCGAGGCCGGCGAAACCATCGAGCAGTGCGCCGCGCGTGAGGTACGCGAGGAAGTCGGTGTCGAAATCACCAACCTGCGCTATTTCCGCAGCCAACCCTGGCCCTTCCCCGATTCGCTGATGATCGCCTTCTTCGCCGACTACGCGGGCGGCGAGATCACGCCCGACCCGTCGGAAATCGAAGCCGCCGGGTGGTTCCCGCGCGACCAACTGCCGCCGCTCCCCAACCCGGAAAGCATCGCCCGGCACCTGATCGACGCAGCATGCCGGAAATAGGCGATCAGGCCACTGCCTCCGCCGCAACACCGGCACCGAGACAAGCCGTGTAGGCAAACGAACTCTGATCGATAACGCTTACAACCTCATTTAGCTTCTTCGCCGCCATGCCAAGCAGGCGGGCGGCATGATGGCCGGCTTCGTCCAGTTCCAGTTCGATGTCATCGATAAAATCGACGTGTGCCCCGTTGATCAGGGCGATTGCGTCGTGCAATTCGTCCATCAGATCGGTGGCGAAATCAAAATATTCCTTTGTGATACCATGGTGGCCGGACATTTTCGTTGTTCTCCCAAAAATTACGATGGTGTTCAGGGCCGTTCGGTGTTGCAGCACCAAACGGCCCGCTTCGCTTCGGGAATCCCCGAAGGCGCGCCAATATAACCGAGCCGACAGCGCAAATAAATAGAGCAAAAGTTATAGACGTTCCACGCGCAACCTGTTGTTTTCCCTATCAAAAATACCATTGTCGTATAGCAGGGAAATTTCCTTCAACTCGACACGCCAATTCAGAGATGTCGTTCGATTACACCGGAAAGCGTCGCAACGGCTGGCACAATCTGTCTCTCCGGCACGGCGGCGAAACCGAGATTGAGTCCGGGCCGTGCATCCCGACTGTTGGCGTAATACATACTCAACGGACGTGACACCACTCCCTCGGCAAGGGATTGCGCGGCTATCTGTGCATCATCGACTGGCACATTGAAACGGTAGAGAAGTTGCAGTCCGGCGTGCCCCCCCGAAACGCTGACGGCATCACCAAGGCGAGATTCCATCTCGTTGAGCAGAATATCGCGCCGTTCCTGATAAATGCCGCGCATGCGTTTGATGTGCGCGGTGAAGTGACCGTCGTCGATGAACTCCGCGAGCGCTGCCTGCTCGGTCATCCGCCCGCCGCGGTACAACTCGGAATTGCCGATGACGAAAGCGTCGACGAGATCCTCCGGCAATACCATGTAGGCCATTCGAATGCCGGGAAACATCACTTTGCTCAGGGTGCCCATGTAAATCACCCGCTGCCGGCGGCACAGGCCGAACAGCGAAGCGACAGGACGCTCGTCATACCGCAGTTCGTTATCGTAGTCATCTTCGATGATCCACGAGCCGTACTCGAAGGCGCGTTCGAGCAGTTCAAGGCGCCGATCGAGCGACATCACGATACCAGTCGGATACTGACTCGACGGCGAAGTAAAGATCAGGCGCGGCGGCTCAGCCCAGTCGTCCGGCGTCGGTGCCAGCCCCTTCGCATCCAGCGGAATCGGCCGAATGGCAAGGCCAGCAGCGCTAAGTACGTTGCGCGCGCCCCAGTAACCAGGTTCTTCGACCCAGACGCGGTCGCCGTGATCGGCCAACAGACGTGCACAGAGATCGAGCGCCTGATGCGAACCGTTAACCACGACGATCTGCTTCGGATCGACGACCATCATCCGCGTCACTCGCAGATAGCCGGCCAGCGCTACCTTGAGCGGCCCATAACCGAGATGGCTGTAGTGCAGCAGGCGAGCCTGCCCCACATGCAGGTACTTGGCCAGCAGGCGGCGCCATAACCCGAAAGGGAAGTGTTCGACATCCGGAACGCCGGGCATGAATGCACCATTTTGGATCACGCTACTGGCGGCACTGTTGACGATTCCATTGCCTCTCCGGGACAAACCTTCGCGCCGCGTGCCGACCAGCCGTTTCGGGGCGGCCGGCTTGCTCGCTGCATCGACCACGTCAGACACGTAGGTACCGTCGCCCACCCGGCCGTCGAGATAGCCCTCAACCAGCAATTGTTCGTAAGCGCGCACCACGGTATTGCGACCGAGCTTCATTTCCGCCGCCAACGCCCGCGACGGCGGCAGTTTCACGCCCTGCGGCAGGGTCCGGTCGAGAATGGCCTGGCGCAGGGCCATGTACAGGCGGATGCGCAGCTTGTCGGTCGCCGGCTGCCGGTCCAGATATTGCATTACCAGTTCGATGATGAGATGCGGTTCCATGGCTCCACCTGAAATTGGTTCCGTCAGTTTATTAAAAATTGGTTCTCATTTTGACCAATAGACGCCCTATGATCAACTCAACGCCGGAATGAAAGTGGTTCTTCCGGTTGGACATCCCGCCCGCCGCCCCTTGGGGCCACGCGGACCGAATGGAGGCAAGACGCAATGGCAACAGTACGGAACGACGACGCACCGCACGTGACCTTCCGCAAGGTGCAAAAAACCTACGACGGCGAGAACCTGATCGTACGCGACCTGAATCTCGACATCCGGCGCGGCGAGTTCCTGACCCTGCTCGGCCCGTCCGGCTCGGGAAAGACGACCTGCCTGATGATGCTCGCCGGTTTCGAAACGCCGACCAGTGGCGAGATCCGCCTCGGCGACAAGATCATCAACACGGTGCCGCCGCACAAGCGCAACATCGGCATGGTCTTCCAGAACTACGCGCTGTTCCCGCACATGACGGTGCGCGAGAACTTGCGCTTTCCGCTGGCCATCCGCAAGCTGCCAGCCGCCGATATCGACAAAAAGATTACCCGCGCGCTGGAAATGGTTCAGCTCGGCAGCTTCGGCGACCGCTATCCGCAACAGATGTCCGGCGGCCAGCAGCAACGCGTCGCACTGGCCCGTGCGCTGGTCTTCGACCCTGAACTGGTGTTGATGGACGAACCGCTCGGCGCACTCGACAAGCAGTTGCGTGAGCACATGCAGATCGAGCTGAAGCACATTCATGAGGAACTGGGCATTACCATCGTCTTTGTCACGCACGACCAGAGCGAGGCGCTGACCATGTCCGACCGCATCGCCGTATTCAACAACGGCATCATCCAGCAGATCGACGACCCGACCACGCTTTACGAGAAGCCGGCAAACAACTTCGTCGCCAATTTCATCGGTGAGAACAACGCGCTCGACGGCACCGTCGAGTCGGTGCACGGCGAGACCTGTCAGATCAAGCTGGACAACGGTTCACACGTTCAGGCCAGCTTGGGCAACCCGGTCAAGCGCGGCGACCGCGCCGTGCTGTCGGTCCGCCCGGAGAGCGTCCAGCTCAACGTACAGTCACTTGGCTGCGCCAACCGACTTGGCGGCTACGTGCGAGAAGTCATTTACCTTGGTGATCACCTGCGCGTACGCGTCGAGCTCGCCGGGCGCAAGGAAATCATCATCAAGGCACCAGCCGCACAGCACAAACACCGTTTCGACATGGGTGACGCAATCCATGTCGGGATCAACCCCGAGCAACTGCGTGCGCTTGATCCAGCCATCAGCGCATGAGATGCGTTTCCTGACTTATCCGACCTAACCTGAACCACTTTCCGCTAGAGCCTGCAACCCTTCAGAACTGGAGAATCAAATGAACCGCTCCCCTTCGAAAGCACGCCAGATCGCCCTCGCCATCGCTGCCATGAGTCTTCTGGCCGGCACGGCGAACGCCGACGTCACCGTGATCTCCTTCGGCGGCACCAACCAGAAAGCGCAAGCCAAGGCATTCTATGAGCCCTATGCCAAGGCCACCAGCAACAAGGTCGTCCCCGGCGAGTACAACGGAGAACAGGCCAAGATCAAGGCCATGGTCGAAGCGAAGAACGTTTCATGGGACGTCGTCGAAGTCGAATCGCCGGAACTCGCCCGCGGCTGCGAGGAAGGCCTTTACGAGAAACTCGACTACGGCAAGATCGGCCCGAAGGCCGACTTCGTTCCCGCGGCAGTAAATGAATGCGGCATCGGCATTTTTGTCTGGTCAACGATTCTGGCCTACAACTCCGACGCTCTGAAGACCGCGCCGACCTCCTGGACCGATTTCTGGGATCTCAAGAAATTCCCTGGCAAGCGAGGCATGCGCAAGGGCGCCAAGTTCACTCTGGAGTTCGCACTGGTCGCCGACGGCGTCAAGCCGGACGAAGTTTACAAGGTCCTCGCGACCAAGGCCGGCGTCGAACGCGCGTTCAAAAAGCTCGACCAGATCAAG
>QKII01000327.1 GCA_003249625.1 Propionivibrio sp.
TAGCAAAAAAGGCCGGGAACTCCCGGCCTTTTCTTCACCTGATGATCGCCATCAAAGCACTTGGCGCATTAGCGCTCGCGCGGCTCCAGCAATGTCGTATTGACGTCGATCTTGTAACGTGATCGGAGACCCGAGACGAAGGCAGACAGGTCACCTTGGGCAACCACGGTGGAGTACTCGGCCTTGAGCGCTTTCAACTGAGTGTCGTCGATCTTCTCCGGCTGACTGACCTTGACGATCTTGTACAACATGTAGTCGCTCCCGACCCCCACTCCGACATAAGCGGGAAGTTTCTTGCTCACATCCGCCTTGAACAAGGCCTGTACGGCCGCGGGAGGCAACTGCAGACTGCCCGCCTGCAAACGTGAGGTACTCTTTGGAGCAGACCAGCCGATCTTGTCGTCTCCCTGGTTCAATTCGGTCAGACGCTTCGCGCCCTGACTCATCGCCTGACTTTGAGCTTCCTGAAGCTTAAGCAAACGCTCAACATCCGACTTGACAGCCTCGAACGGACGAACCGAGGCGGGCACGTACTCCAGAACCCGCGCAGCAACCAGCGTATTCGGCGCAACCTCGACAGCCTCAGTATTCCGCTTGAGTTTAACTGAATCCTCCGAGAACAACCCGGCCAACACCTTTTCATTCCCCAACGGTCCGAGAGTTGCCAAGGTCTGTGGATCAGCCTGTTTCGGCAACCAATCGCTTTGCTGCGACTTGAGCTTAAACTTTTCGATCACCGGCTGAAGACTGTCGGATTGTTCGTAGACCATGTTGTTGAAGCTTTCCGCCGCCTCGGCAAATTTCCTCGTTGCGGCCTGTCGCTTCAGTTCACCCTCAATTTCGGCCCGCACGTCGTCCAATGGCCTTTGCTTCTCCGCACGAATTCCGGTCACCTTGATGATATGAAAACCGAAGTCGGACTCAACCAGTCCCGATATCTCGTTGTCCTTCAAGCTGAACACGGCGTCCTCAAACGGTTTCACCATCATCCCTCGGCCGAAAAAGCCGAGATCGCCATTTTTCTGGGCCGACCCTGGGTCTTGCGAATACTTTTTGGCAAGCTCTCCAAATTTTCCAGGAGCCTTCTGCACTTCCGACAAGACTTCTTCAGCCTTCGCCTTCGCCTTCTCTTTTGGCAAATCACCGTTCGTCAAAATCAGAATATGACTGGCACGTCGCTCCTCGGGCTGCTTGTAGCGGTCCAGATGCCCGTCATACCAAGCCTTCACCTCCGCCTCACTAACCGTCACTTGCGGCATCAATGCATCAAGGGAGAGCACGACGTATTCGGCCTTAACCTGCTCTTGAACCTCGAAACGCTGTTTATTCTCGTCGTAGAACTTCTGTATCGCCGCGGGTTCGATTTTGATTTTCTCGAGAAACGGCTGCGCCGAAATCTTGAACTCGCTGAACTGCCTTTGCTCGGTCTGCAAACGGAGCATCGCCTCGGCCTGCGCAGACGAAACGAATGCCGACGCCTCGACCGTTCCGACAAGTTGCTGAAGTGTCAGATCCTGACGAACCCGGGCTTCAAACTGCTGCTCGGACATACCTTGGGAACGCAACACTGTTTCATAGCGCGACATCGAAAACTTGCCGTTTTCCTGAAGAGCAGGAATCGCGCCGATATATTGGCGCAATGCGCCGTCGCTGGTCGCCAAGCGTCGTTGGCTCGCCTCAAGCATTAACAGCCGCTGGTCGATCAGGCCATTCAGGATTCCCAACCGCACCTCGGGAGAATTCATCAATTCTGGACGATACGACGCCCCCAAAGATTGCCGCATCTGCTCCTGACGTTCGCGAAGCGCCTGTTCGAACTGCAACATGCTGATCTTTGTATCGCCGACCTTCGCAAGGTCACTTCCCGCACCTCCACCCCGGACATACGAATAAATTCCACCAACGGCAAATGGAAGCATTATCAGCCCGAGAAATATCTGAACAACTCGTTTGTTGTTGCGTACGGCGTCAAACATGATGATTGTCCGTTAATCCAAGTTGAAGGCACTGAAATAACAAAAAAGGCGAACTCGCGTTCGCCTTCGTATAGTGGCGGAGTGGACGGGACTCGAACCCGCGACCCCCGGCGTGACAGGCCGGTATTCTAACCAACTGAACTACCACTCCATTCTTCACAGCACATGAAATCAGTGTGTAACTCTGATTCTTATTGGTGGGTGCTGACGGGCTCGAACTAGCGCTCTACCAACTGAGCTAAGCACCCGAATGCGTGACTGCGCAAAGACGACTAGTTTACCGCATCCTTGAGAGCTTTGCCAGCCCGAAACTTAGGTACACGGCCAGCCTTGATTTCGATCGACTCACCAGTCTGCGGATTCCGTCCGGTACGAGCTGCACGCTCGCCGACACAGAACGTACCGAAACCGACAACTGCCACTTCGCCTCCGGCCTTCAATGTATTCTGGACGGCGGTGATCATGGCATCGAGGGCGCGCGTTGCCGCGGCTTTTGAAATATCGGCAGATGAAGCGATTTGATCGATCAATTCGGTTTTATTCACGTTATTCCTTTCAAACAAAAAGACTGCCTGGCTGCAACATTTGCATTTTCTCAGCCAAACAAAAAAATGGGTGCCAGGAGGTCCTCCTGGCACGCCCGACCCAACTCAATGCGTGACAACAGCCTGCGCTTGTGCCGATGCTGAATCAGTGGAAGCAGAAGCGGCCGTCGAAGAAGCAGCGCCGTTTTCCGGCAATGGCTCCGGCAAGCGCTCGAGCGCCAACTCGAGTACCTTGTCGATCCACTTCACAGGAATGATTTCCAATTTGTTTTTGATATTTTCGGGGATCTCGGTAAGGTCACGCACGTTTTCTTCAGGAATCAGCACGCGCTGCAATCCACCACGCACCGCAGCAAGCAATTTCTCCTTCAGTCCGCCAATCGGGAGCACCTCACCGCGCAGCGTGATTTCGCCTGTCATCGCCACATCGCATCGCACTGGAATACCCGTGAGGACCGACACAATGGCGGTACACAGTCCAATACCCGCCGACGGACCATCCTTGGGGATGGCGCCTTCCGGCAGGTGGATGTGGATATCGTTGTTCTGATAGAAATCGTCGGCAATCCCCAACGAGCGCGACCGTTTGCGTACAACCGACAGTGCAGCCTGGACCGATTCCTGCATAACCTCGCCAAGCTTACCGGTCGTGATCGTCTTGCCCTTGCCTGGCAGAACCACGGATTCAATGGTCAGCAACTCGCCACCAACTTCCGTCCAAGCCAGCCCGGTAACTTGCCCGACCTGGTTTTCACGCTCAGCGACACCGAAGCTGTAACGCCGGACGCCGAGGAACTTGTCGAGGTTGCGCGACGAAACGGCAAGCCGCGTTTGATTTTTCTTGAGCAGCAACGTCTTGACGACCTTGCGGCAGATCTTGGAAATTTCGCGCTCCAGACTGCGCACACCGGCCTCGCGGGTATAGTAGCGAACGATGTCGCGTAAACCGCTTTCAGCCAGCGTCAACTCGGTCTTTTTCAGTCCATTCGCCTTCATCTGCTTGGGCAGGAGATAGCGCTGCGCGATGTTGATCTTTTCATCTTCCGTATAACCCGACAGACGAATCACTTCCATCCGGTCAAGCAGAGGCGCAGGAATGTTCAGTGTGTTGGCCGTAGCCACGAACATGACTTCCGAGAGGTCATATTCGACTTCGACGTAATGGTCGACGAAGGTGGAATTCTGCTCCGGATCAAGAACCTCCAGGAGTGCTGAACTCGGATCGCCACGGAAGTCCTGCCCCATCTTGTCAACTTCGTCGAGCAGGAACAGCGGGTTCTTGACCGCGACCTTCGTCATGTTCTGCAGGATTTTCCCAGGCATGGAGCCGATGTAGGTGCGGCGATGCCCACGGATTTCGGCTTCGTCGCGGACGCCACCCAGGCTCATGCGCACGAACTTGCGTCCGGTGGCCGTCGCGATCGACTGCCCCAGAGACGTCTTGCCGACGCCGGGAGGCCCGACGAGGCAGAGAATCGGCGCCTTCAGCCGATCGACACGCTGCTGAACGGCCAGATATTCGATGATCCGTTCCTTGACCTTCTCCAGGCCCCAGTGATCCTTGTCGAGTACTTTTTCAGCGGCCGCCAGATCACGGCTGATGCGCGTTTTCTTGCGCCAGGGCAAACCGATAAGCGTCTCGATGAAATTGCGCACGACCGTCGCCTCGGCCGACATGGGCGACATCAGCTTGAGCTTCTTCAATTCGGACTGGACCTTCGCCATGCCCTCCTTGCTCATGCCAGCTTCCTTGGCCTTCTTTTCCAACTCTTCGAAGTCTGCACCCTCTTCGCCTTCGCCGAGCTCCTTCTGGATCGCCTTGACCTGCTCATTGAGGTAGTACTCGCGCTGGCTCTTTTCCATCTGGCGCTTCACACGCCCGCGAATGCGCTTCTCGACCTGCAGAATGTCGATCTCGGTTTCCAGTTGTGAAAGGAGGCGTTCGATACGTGCACGAACGTCGAGCATTTCCAGCACTTCCTGCTTCTGCTCGAGCTTAAGCGGAAGATGTGCAGCGATCGTATCCGCAAGGCGCCCCGCCTCCTCGATCCCCGCAATGGAGGTCAGGATTTCTGGCGGAATCTTCTTGTTCAGCTTCACGTACTGGTCGAACTGCGCAATCACGGCACGACGCAAAGCCTCGACTTCGTGATCGACGCCATCCTCGGCGGACGCGGGATTCACCGTCGCAACGAACATGCCTTCCTGCGTATTGACAGCATTGACCTGCGCCCGGCGCGTCCCTTCGACGAGAACCTTTACAGTCCCATCGGGCAATTTGAGCATTTGCAGGATGTTGGCCACGCAGCCGATACCGTAGAGATCCTCGGCCTCGGGCTCGTCCTTGACGGCCGATTTTTGCGCAACAAGCAAAATCCCCTTGCCGGCCTCCATGGCCGCTTCCAGGGCCTTTATCGACTTCGGCCGGCCAACGAAGAGCGGGATCACCATGTGCGGGAAGACCACCACGTCGCGTAGCGGCAACAGCGGCAGTTCAACTGTCTCGTCGGTGAATGATAGATTCGTGGTCATTGATTGGGCTCATTGAATGTGGATGCCCCCAACAGGTGGGGGCACAAGTACGATTTTCAAGCCGCAGGCAACGGCCAACGTGGCTCAGTTCGAACCGGAGACCTTCGGCTGATCGGCGTAGATCAGGATCGGCTTGCTATCACCTGTGATCGCATTTTCGTCAACCACGACCTTAGTGACATCGTCCATTCCGGGAAGTTCGTACATCGTATCCAGCAACGCGGATTCGAGGATCGAGCGCAAACCACGCGCGCCGGTCTTGCGCTCCAGGGCGCGGCGGGCAACAGCAGTCATCGCGGCGGGGCGAATCTCAAGCTCGACGTCCTCCATGGAGAACAGCTTCTGATACTGCTTGACCAGGGCGTTCTTCGGTTCGACGAGGATCTGCACCAAAGCCTCGGTCGAAAGTTCCTCGAGCGTGGCAATGACCGGCAGACGGCCGATGAGTTCGGGGATCAGACCGAACTTGATGAGATCTTCCGGCTCGACGGTGCGCAGCACTTCACCGATCGCCCGCTTGTCGTCCTTGCTCTTCACCTCTGCGCCGAAGCCCATCCCGCCCTTTTCGGATCGGTTGCGGATGACCTTCTCAAGCCCGTCGAAGGCACCGCCGCAGATAAACAGGATGTTGGTCGTATCGACCTGCACGAAATCCTGGTTGGGATGCTTGCGTCCGCCCTGTGGAGGCACCGAAGCCACCGTACCTTCGATCAACTTGAGCAACGCCTGCTGCACACCTTCGCCCGATACGTCGCGAGTAATCGACGGGTTGTCCGACTTGCGCGAAATCTTGTCGATCTCGTCGATATATACGATGCCCTGCTGCGCCTTCTCGATGTCGTAGTCGCACTTCTGCAGCAGCTTCTGGATGATGTTTTCGACGTCTTCACCGACATAACCAGCCTCGGTCAGCGTCGTCGCGTCGGCCATCACGAACGGGACGTTGAGCATGCGCGCAAGCGTCTGGGCGAGCAAGGTTTTTCCTGACCCAGTGGGGCCAATAAGCAGAATGTTGCTCTTGGCCAGCTCCACTTCATCACTGGTTTTGCCATGATGACGCAGGCGCTTGTAGTGGTTATACACCGCGACAGCGAGGATTCGCTTGGCCTGCTCCTGCCCGATCACGTATTGATCGAGCAAGGAGGAGATTTCCTTTGGCGTCGGCAGGTCGCCTTTCGCCCCTTTAGCATCCTGCTCCGACGATAGTTCATCGCGCACGATGTCGTTGCACAGATCAATGCACTCGTCGCAGATGAACACCGACGGCCCGGCAATCAGCTTTTTAACTTCATGCTGACTTTTGCCACAAAACGAGCAGTAGAGCAGCTTTTCGCCACTACCTTTCTTTTCCGCCATCGCGGCTTACCTCATAGTTCTGGAAACGGCCCGGTGAGCCACGAAAGCCCCGTCAAACCGCCTCGCGATTCAGCAATACCTTATCAATCAGTCCGTATTCTGCCGCTTCCTGCGCCGACAGAAAATTGTCACGATCCGTATCGCGCTCGATGCGCTCGACCGGTTGCCCGGTGTGAAGAGCCATAATTTCGTTCAGCTTGGCACGCAACGCGAGGATTTCCTTGGCATGGATCGCGATATCCGAGGCCTGTCCCTGGAAACCACCCATTGGCTGGTGAATCATCACGCGCGAGTTCGGCAGGGCGAAACGCTTGCCCTTCGCGCCGGCGGTCAGCAGAAAAGCTCCCATCGAACAGGCCTGCCCGAGACACAGGGTCGACACGTCCGGCTTGATGAACTGCATTGTGTCGTAAATCGACAGCCCGGCGGAAACGGAACCGCCCGGGGAATTGATGTAGAAATGGATATCCTTGTCAGGATTTTCAGCCTCAAGGAAAAGAAGCTGAGCGACGACCAGGTTGGCCGTTGCGTCGTTGACCGGACCGACGAGGAAAATCACTCGTTCCTTGAGCAGGCGCGAGTAGATATCGTACGCCCGCTCGCCACGGCCGCTCTGCTCGATAACCATCGGCACCATACCCAGACCCTGCGGCTCCCAACGACTTTCCATCGTCATACGGTCAATCTCCATTACAGATCCTCTTTCTCAGGCCGTTCCCGATCAGGCGCGCTGCCCTTGGCCCATCAGTTCGTCAAAGGCGATGGGCTTATCCAGAACCTTGGCGCTTGACAGAGCCCATTCAACCACATTGTCCTCGATAACAATGCCTTCGATCTCAGCCAGGCGTTGCGGCTGGGCGTAATACCAACGAACAACCTCTTCGGGATGCTCGTAGCTCTGCGCGGCATCTTCGACAACCGACTTGATCTGTTCCGGCTTGGCATGCAGTTCATTGGTCTTGACGATTTCGGAGAGCACCAGGCCCAAGCTGACACGGCGCTTTGCCTGATCGGCAAACCATTCGCGCTGGATCGGGAAATCCTTCATCTTCTTGCCGCTGCGCTGCTCCATGTCGTGCCGGGCATTCTGGATCAGTTGGTCGATTTCGACTTCGACCAGCGCCTTTGGAACATCGACCGGATTGGTCTTCAACAGCGCATCCATGACCTGGTTTTTGACTCGGCTCTTCAGGCGGCTCTTCACTTCGCGCTTCAGGTTGGTCTCGATTTCGGCACGCATTTTTTCGGTGTCGCCGTCGGCGATCCCCAGCGACTTGGCGAATTCAGCGTCAAGTTCCGGCAGGATCGGCTCACTTACCTGCTTGACCGACACATCGAACGTCACCGCCTGCCCCGCCAGATCCTTGGCGTGATACTCGGCCGGGAAGGTCATTTCGAAGGTTTTCGACTCTCCGGCCTTCATGCCGGTGACTGCCGTCTCGAAATCGGCCAGCATCGTGCCTTCACCGAGAACGAAAGGATAATCCTTGGCCTCCCCGCCCTGGAAGGGCACACCTTCCTTCTTGCCGAGGAAGTCGATCGTGACGCGATCGCCCTTGGCAGCGACACGGTCGACCGGCTCGTAGCGGACGCGCTGCTTGCGCAGAACCTCCAGGGTGTTTTCCAGTTCGGTAGTCCCCACTTCGAGGACCGCCCGCTCGATCTCAACCTCTTTCAGATCGGCAACCTTGACTTCCGGATAGACCTCGAAGGTCGCCGTGAACTCAAGGTGCGTTTCGCTCTCGCTCTTCTTCGGTTCGATCTTCGGGCTACCGGCAACGCGCATCTGCTGGGCCTTGACCGCCTCGGTAAATGCTTTCTCAAGTGCCTCGTTCAGCGCCTCAACGTGCGCGTCGTAGCCATACTGCTGCTTGACGATGTTGAACGGCACTTTGCCCGGACGGAACCCCGGCATCTTGACTTTCTTGCTCATCCGCATCACGCGCTGATCAATCTCCTTGTCGAGGTCGGCAATGACAACCGACAGATCCAGACGGCGTTCGAGGGCGCTGGGCTGCGGTGCGGCTTCGGCATTGGTGGTCGTAGCGTTCGTGTCCATTAAAGGTTCCTTGAAGTCTCTGAAAATTCGAGCCGAGAGAATCTTCTACTCAGGCAATATGTTAAAAAAATATGGTGCGAGAGGGGGGACTCGAACCCCCACGCCTTTCGGCGCTGGAACCTAAATCCAGTGCGTCTACCAATTCCGCCACTCTCGCGCTAATCGGCCATTCTACCCGAGAACCTTCTATACTGTCAGCCGCCCTCGTTTCACTCCATCGCAATGTCTGTCGAACACTACGAGAATTTCCCCGTTGCCTCGATTCTTCTGCCCAAACGCCTGCGCCAGCCCATTGAGGCCATCTACCGTTTCGCGCGAGGCGCCGACGACATCGCCGACGAGGGCGATGCCAGCGATGAGGAGCGTTTGCTCGGACTCGCCGGCTACAGCGCGGAACTCGATCGCATCGAGAGAGGAATCCCGCCGGAGTCATCGAATTTCGCCGAACTGGCCCAGGTTATCCGCGAATGGAGGTTGCCCATCCAGCTGTTTCGCGACCTGCTCGATGCATTTGCACAGGACGTGGTGCAAAAGCGCTACGTCGACTACGCCGAGTTGCTCGACTATTGCCGCCGCTCCGCCAACCCCGTCGGCCGCCTGCTGCTGCACCTGTTCGACAGGGCTGACGAAGAGAACCTGCGCCGTTCCGACTGCATCTGTTCTGCGCTGCAACTGATCAATTTCTGGCAGGACATCGCCATCGACTGGAAGAAGGCGCGCGTCTATCTTCCGCAGGAGGATCTCGCGCGCTTCGGCATCGACGAGCGCCAGATCGCCGATGCAAGCTGCTCGCCGGCGTGGGAGAAGCTGCTGGACTTCGAGGTGAAGCGCTCGCGGCAATTGATGCTCGCCGGCGCGCCGCTGGTTCATGCACTGTCGGGCCGGTTCGGCTGGGAGATCCGGCTAACCGTGCAGGGCGGCCTGCGTATCCTGGATCGGATCGAGAAATTACGCGGCGACGTTTTCCGGAAACGCCCCGTGCTCGGTCCCGCCGATTGGCTGCGCATGGCCGCGCGCGCCGCGTTTATGTAAGATTCGCGGCCAGGACACAACCATGAAACGCCCGATGACCCCCGAAGAATATTGCCAGAACAAGGCCGCATCGAGCGGTTCGAGCTTCTATTACAGCTTCCTGTTCCTTCCACCGAACCGGCGGCGCGCAATTACCGCGCTGTATGCGTTCTGCCGCGAGGTCGACGACGTTGTCGACGAATGCAAGGACCCACAAGTGGCTGCCAACAAGCTCGTCTGGTGGCGACAGGAACTCGACCGACTGTACGCGGGAAAGCCGCAGCACCCTGTAACTCAGGCACTACAGGCGGTGCTGGCGGAATTCAACCTGCCGCAGGAACAACTGCTGGAAATCATCGACGGCATGGAAATGGACCTGCAGCAGACGCGCTATCTCGATTTCACGGCACTGTCGCTGTATTGCTACCGCGTCGCCAGCGTCGTCGGCCTGCTCGCCGCCGAGATCTTCGGCTACAGCGACCGCCAGACGCTGAAGTACGCGCACGATCTGGGCATGGCCTTCCAGTTGACCAACATCATCCGCGATGTCGGCGAAGATGCGCGCCGTGGCCGTATTTACCTGCCGATGGATGAACTGAAGCGTTTCAACGTTTCGGTCACAGACATTTTCGATGCCCGGCAGTCGGACAACTTCCAGAAGCTCATGGAGTTTCAGATTGAACGTGCCGAACGCTATTACGCCCAGGCGCTGAGCCAGTTGCCGGTGGCCGACCGTAAAGCACAGCGCCCCGGACTGGTCATGGCCGCGATCTATCGCGCACTACTCGACGAGATCAAACGCGACGGCTGCCAAGTGCTCCGCCAGCGCACGTCCCTCACGCCGCTGCGCAAGCTGTGGCTCGCTTGGCGTACCTGGATCAAGGGGTGAACGGTCGCATCGCCGTCATCGGCGGAGGTTGGGCCGGACTGGCCTGCGCCGTCCAACTCACGGCGGCCGGCCGCCGCGTCTGCGTGTTCGAAGCCGCCCGGCAACTTGGCGGACGCGCCCGACGGGTCATGGCACATGGCGTCTCGCTCGATAACGGGCAGCACATCCTGATCGGCGCATACCACGAAACCCTGCGCCTGATGCGACTGGCCGGTGCCGACCCGGACACCCTTCTTGCGCGCCACCCTCTTGAGTTGAACCACCCGGACGGAGGATTCCGGCTGCGTCTGCCGCGCCTGCCAGCCCCGTTCCATCTGGCGATCGGTCTGATGACCGCCCGGGGGGCGTCGTGGCGGGAAAAGCTCTCGGCCGCGCGCTTCATGCAA
>QKII01000119.1 GCA_003249625.1 Propionivibrio sp.
AGGATATCCGCCGGGTGATCGATAACCCAGGAACACCCCGGAGAATGAACGTCGTGCTGGTGACTATCGAGAGTTTGAGTGCAAAGTACCTCGGCAGTTTTGGCGACAATCGCGGCCTGACGCCGAATCTCGACAAGCTCAGGGGAGAAAGCCTTTTCTTCAGCAACTTCTACGCGACCGGAACACGCACCGACCGCGGCCTTGAGGCCATCACCCTGTCGGTTCCCCCGACGCCCGGCCGCTCGATCGTCAAGCGCATCGGGCGTGAATCGGGCTATGCCAGCCTCGGCCAGCAGTTCAAAGCGAAGGGGTACGACAGCGTTTTCCTTTACGGCGGTCGCGGCTACTTCGACAACATGAACGCCTTCTTCGGCGGCAATGGCTACCGCATTGTCGACCAGAGCAGCGTGCCCGACGCCGAGATGAGCTTCACGAATGCGTGGGGGATGTCGGACGAGGATCTATACCGGCAGGCCGTGAAGGTCGCCGACACCGATCACGCGGCAGGCAAGCCATTCTTCCTGCAACTGATGACGACCTCCAACCACCGTCCCTACACGTACCCGGACGGCCGCATCGACATTCGATCCGGCGATGGACGCGAGGGCGCGGTGAAATACACGGACCACGCGATCGGCGAGTTCCTCGCTCAGGCGCGGCAAAAGCCATGGTTCGACAAGACCGTCTTTGTTTTTGTCGCCGACCATACTGCAGGTAGCGCGGGTAAGGAAGACCTGCCGGTGGCCAACTACCATATCCCGTTGTTCATCTACGCGCCTTCGGTGGTCGCAGCACGCGACGTGACGACAGTGGCCAGCCAGATAGACCTCGCGCCGACCTTGCTCGGCCTGTTGAACTTCGATTACACCTCGACGTTCTTCGGGCGCAACGTGATTACGGAAGATCCCGCGCGAGGCCGAGCGCTCGTTGGAAACTACCAGCATCTCGGTTTGTTCGACGGCACGGATCTGGCGATCCTCAGCCCGCGGAAGGCAGTGCGTCGCCATGAGGAAGCACTTGGCAACAGTCGCGAGGTCGCCGCCGATACGTCAGACTCGCTGGTCCGGCGCAATGTCGCCTACTATCAGGGCGCGAGCCACGATTTTCGCAAGGGCCTGCTCGTATGGCGGCCCGAGAGCGGGCCGACGACGCGTTTGTCCGATGCGACGTGGCAGGCGTCTCCCGTGGTGAACCCGTCATCCGGAGGCTGATGATGCTCCACTCTCACGATTCGGCCTCTCGCCATTTCGATTTCCGCCTCGGCCTGGGGATTCCGCTGTTGGGGATGGCCGTGCTGCTGGTTTTTGACATCGCTGGTCTGGATTTTTGGCTGGCACGTCTCTTTTACGTGCCCGGTGAGGGATTTGTCGGTCGGCACAGTTTCTGGCTCGAAGACATCCTTCACGACCGGGCGAAGCAGGTAGTGATTGCCTTCGGCGTTCTGGCGCTGGCTGGTTTTCTGTTCAGCGTGGTGTTCTCCCGGTGGCGCGCCTGGCGCCGTCCTCTCGGCTATCTCGTTCTATCCATTGGCGTATCGACGAGCATCGTCACGCCGCTCAAAGCCGTTACGGCCATCCAGTGTCCGTGGAGTCTGACGGAATTCGGCGGAGACGAAACCTACGTGCCGTTGCTCGGGGAACGTCCAGCAACCGATCATCCTGGGCGCTGTTGGCCCGGTGGGCACGCGTCGGCCGGCTTTTCGCTGCTTGCGCTGTTTTTCGTTCTCCGTGACCGCCGGCCGCGGGCGGCTCGAGTTGCTTTGAGCATCGCCTTGGGGTTGGGGGCGCTATTTTCCGCAGGACGAATGATGCAGGGAGCACATTTCTTCTCGCACAACCTGTGGACCCTGCTGTTCGATTGGACGATCTGTGTACTTTTCTACCGCGGGATGCTGTACCGGCAACCGGAGCCGGTTCCGGCGGGGGATGTCGTGTTGAGCGATGAATGGAAAACGAAACTCACCGGTTTCGTGAAAGTTTGCGATAGAGCGTCCGCGGACTGAGGTCCAGTTGTTTCGCCAGTTCGCTTCGGTCACCGGTGAATCGACGCGCTGCCCAGTCGAGGTAGCGCCGCTCGACTTCATCTAGCGGAAGAAGTCTGTCTATAACGAAGCTGTCGCGGCTGATCTCTCCTTGTGCGACCGGTTCGTTGATCAATGACGTCTCCATCTCGAAATGCCGTTCGCTGATGGCTTCGCCGTCGGCCAGAATCGTGGCGCGCTCGATCAGATTGCGCAGTTCTCGAATGTTTCCAAGATAACGTCGTCGCTTGAGAGATAACGTCGTCGCTTGAGCGCCTCGATGGCGGAATCGGATAACCGGAGGTTTTGCCCGACGGCAACGCGTTTGAGAAAAGAATCCGCCAACAGCGGAATATCCTCGACGCGCTCGGCCAGCGACGGAACATGGATCGGGAAAGTACTGATCCGGTGAAAGAGGTCGCGCCGGAATGTTTCTTCTTCGACCATCCGGTTGATGTCGCGGTGGGTGGCACAGATCAGGCGAAAGTCGGCGCGCAGCGTCTCGACGCTCCCGACGCGCCGGTAGGTACCGCTTTCCAGGAGGCGAAGC
>QKII01000265.1 GCA_003249625.1 Propionivibrio sp.
CGACAAGACCGAGGCCAGCATCAACGCGAGGAACGCCCAGAGTCCGTAGCCCGGCGACACCTCCGCAAGGTGCGACAGCTTCACCATGGCCACGATGATGGCCAGCATGAACACATCGAACATCAGCCAATGAGATGCCACCGACATAAGCCTCATCAGCCGGGTGAAATGCGGAACGACACGGCCGAAGCGCAGCGGCAGGAGGATGCCGACCTGCAGGAGGAACAGTAACGTCGGCGCAACGATCAGCACGCCGACGACCAGCGCCGCCACGCCCGACTGCCCGGCCCGCGACAAGGCAAGCGCGCCGGAGATCAGGGACGTCTCGGTGTGTTGTCCGCTCACCGACAGACTGACGACCGGAAAGACGTTGGCCAGCAGCAAAAGGATCAATCCCGCCAAGCTCCACGCCACGGCATGATCCAGCGGCTTGCCGGGATGCCGCAGCAGGATGCCGTTGCAGCGCCGGCAGCGCAGGGCGACGTTACCCGGGGCGTCGATTGGAATATCAACCATCCGCTGGACGAGATCGCACTCGTGGCAGGCAATGACGTGATCGTGTGGAACGGCGGGGTCGTTCATCGTGGGGAATCCAGCTTTGCGCAGCGGGAGCGCAATGCCATTCTAGCCGCCAGCGTAACGTATAGGGCTTTTCTGCCGAACCGACGACTGCGCCACGTGATCCAGCGGCAACACATGCGTCTGCTTGACCTTCTGCAGAGCGATGCTGCTCTTGACGTGCGCGACACCTGGCAGGCGCAGCACACGCGACATCATCAGTTCGGAAAATGCCTGCAAATCCGGCGCGACTATGCGCAGGAAGTAGTCGGCATCGCCGGTCACTGAATGACATTCAAGCACCTCGGGAATCGCCGCGACGGCGTTCTCGAACGCATCCGATTCCGTCCGACCATGACGCTCGAGTAAAACATGGGCAAAGGCAGTCACACTCAGGCCGATGGCCGTCGGATCGAGCAGGGCCGCGTACCCGGTTATCAGTCCGGATTCGTTCAAGCGTTGCAGGCGACGGCTGATCTGCGAGGCAGAGAGATTGACGACGGTTCCGAGCGTGGCGTGGGTCGCATTTGCGTCGCGCTGCAACGCATCGAGCAACAGAAGATCGTAGCGGTCGAGAATGATTTCCTGCATGTTAACCTTTTTTAGCGCATATAAGTTGCGCATCAAGGCCATTTATAGCACAACAACGAACGCTCTTTTCACCGTTGTCGCGCGAAAATTGTCAAATCGCAGTCCAACACCGGATACCATCATGAACCTCACCGAATCCCTCCTGCACGCGCTGAAGGCGCACGGCGCACAGCAGATCTTTGGCATCCCCGGCGACTTCGCCCTGCCCTTTTTCCGCATCATTGAGCAGACGCAGATCCTGCCGCTGTATACGCTCTCGCACGAACCGGCGGTCGGGTTTGCCGCCGACGCCTCGGCGCGCGTCAACATGGGCCTTGGCGTAGCCGCCGTCACCTACGGCGCAGGCGCGCTGAACATGGTCAACGCGGTGGCCGCCGCGTATGCCGAGAAATCCCCCCTCGTCGTACTCTCCGGCGGTCCGGGCAAGGGCGAATCGCGCTCCGGCCTGCTCCTGCACCATCAGGCCAAGACGCTCGACTCGCAGTTCCAGATGTACCGCGAGATCACCTGCGACCAGGCACGCCTCGACGATGCCGAACGCGCGCCCGCGGATATCGCCCGCGTACTCGGCAACTGCCTGCGCCATTCACAACCGGTCTATATCGAGATTCCGCGCGACATGGTGGCTCAGCCGTGCGAAGAGGTGACGCGCACCGTGCCACCGGATATCGACGATGAGGCACTCAACGCCTGCGTCGCCGAGATTCTCGCGCGCCTCAAACAAGCGAGTTCCCCCGTGCTGATGGCCGGCGTGGAAGTTCGCCGCTTCGGCCTTGAAGACAAAGTCGCGGAACTCTCGCGCCGCCTTGGTCTGCCGGTCGTCACCAGTTTCATGGGCCGCGGCCTGCTGGTGCATCACGACGCGCCCCTGATCGGCACCTACATGGGAGTCGCCGGTCTGCCACACGTAACGCGATTGGTCGAGGAATCTGACGGTCTGTTCCTGCTCGGCGAGATTCTCAGCGACACCAATTTCGCGGTCTCCGAACAAAAGATCGACCTGCGCAAGACCATTCAGGCGCTCGATGGCCAAGTCACGCTCGGCTATCACACCTACCCGGAAATTCCGCTCGCCGCACTCGTTGAGCGTCTGCTCGCCACAGCGCCCGATGCCGGAGCGACGATTACGGCGCAACAACCGACCTTCCCCCGCAACCTCGCGGCCGACAACGAGACCCTGACGCCGACCGACATCGCCACGGCGGTCAACGACCTCATGGCCACCCACGGAAAAATGCCGATCGCCGCCGACATGGGCGACTGCCTGTTCACTGCGATGGAAGTCGAATTCACCCCACTCGTTGCCCCCGGCTACTACGCCACGATGGGCTATGGCGTTCCGGCGGGGCTGGGCATCCAGGCGGCCACCGGCCAGCGACCGCTGATCCTCGTCGGCGACGGCGCCTTCCAGATGACCGGCTGGGAGTTGGGCAACTGCCGCCGCTACGGTTGGGATCCGATCGTTCTGCTGTTCAACAACGCCAGTTGGGAAATGTTGCGCACTTTCCAGCCGGAATCGTCGTTCAATGACCTCGGCCATTGGGGCTACGCCGAAATGGCGGCCGGCCTCGGCGGCCACGGAGTGCGGGTCGGCACACGCTCGGAGTTGAAGGCCGCCCTGGATGAAGCCATCTCCGTCCGCGGCCAGTTCCGACTGATCGAGGTCACGCTTCCGCGTGGAATCCTTTCAGCTACGCTGCAACGTTTTGTTGCGGGAGTGAAACGGCTTTCGGGTGCGAAGTAGCGCTCATCACGTGCTCACCAACCCGAAAACGACGCCATCAGGAAGATAAAAAGCCGGACAGCTCTGAAGCTCATCTGACAGCGGATGGACGTGTGCAGTTGTGGATTTCCACCTGCCCACTCGACGCCGGAAGTGGTTTAATTGCGGCTTTTCATTTTTCCGCTTTTCCGGAGTCAGGATCACCCATGCCCGTCTACGCCCTCGGCGCCCATACGCCCAACGTTCACCCGCAGAGCTGGATCGCCCCGGACGCCGCCGTGATTGGCCAGGTCACAATTGAACGCAATGTCTCGATCTGGTGGAACTGCACGCTGCGTGGCGACACCGACCTGCTCCACGTCGGTGAGAACACCAACATCCAGGATGGCTCGGTACTGCACACCGACCCAGGCCTGCAACTGATCATCGGCCGCGACGTTACCATCGGCCACCGTGTCATCCTGCACGGCTGCGCCATCGGTGACGGGTGTCTGATCGGCATGGGCGCCACACTGCTCAACCGATCGGTGATCGGCAAGCATTGCCTGATCGGCGCCAACGCGTTGATTCCCGAAGGCAAGGTCATTCCCGAACGCTCGCTGGTCGTCGGCGCACCGGGCCGCATCGTCCGCCAGCTCACCGACGAGGAACTGGAAAAGATCGCCCGCGGCAACCACCATTACGTGGAAAACTGGCAACGTTACCAGCAGGAACTGCGGAAGCTTTAAGAGGCCGTAAGCGATGGCCACACTGCTGCTCAAGGACGCCGACGTCCTCGTCACCATGGACGCTGAACGGCGTGAAATTTCCGGCGGCGGCGTGTTCGTCCGCGATGGCGTGATCGAGGCCGTTGGCCCGACGCGGGAATTGCCGCAAACGGCCGACGAGGTCGTCTCGCTGGCCGGCTGCGTCGCCCTGCCCGGCCTCGTCAATACGCACCACCATATGTACCAGAGCCTGACGCGGGTGATTCCCGGCGCACAGGACGCCGAACTGTTCGCCTGGCTGCGCCGGCTGTACCCGATCTGGGCCGGCATTACACCGGAGATGATCCGCGTATCCACGCAGACGGCAATGGCCGAGCTGATCCTCTCCGGCTGCACAACGTCAAGCGACCATCTCTACCTCTATCCTAACGGTGCGCGTCTGGACGACTCGATCGAAGCCGCGGCGACCATTGGCATGCGTTTCCACGCTGCACGCGGCAGCATGAGCGTCGGCGAAAGCCAAGGCGGTTTGCCGCCCGACCGGCTGGTGGAAGACGAAAAAGCGATCCTGAAAGACACGCAGCGCCTCATCGAGACCTGGAACGATGCGAAGCGGCACGCAATGCAACGTATCGTCGTCGCCCCTTGTTCACCGTTCTCGGTCAGCCGCGATCTGATGCGCGAAGCAGCCGAACTCGCCCGCCAGTACAACGTCTCTTTGCACACCCATCTCGCCGAGAACGACAACGACGTCGCCTACAGCCGCGAGAAATTCGGCATGACGCCGGCCGAGTACGCCGAATCGCTCGGTTGGGTCGGCCACGACGTCTGGCACGCGCACTGCGTCAAGCTCGATGCCGCAGGTATCGCCCTCTTCGCCCGCACAGGCACCGGCGTCGCGCATTGCCCCTGCTCGAACATGCGCCTCGCCTCCGGCATCGCCCCGATTCCGGCAATGCGCGAAGCCGGCGTGCCGGTCGGGATCGCTGTCGATGGCAGTGCCTCGAACGACTCCGGCCACCTGCTCGGTGAAACCCGTCAGGCCATGCTGCTCGCCCGCGTCGGCTTCGGCCCGGCGGCAATGAGCGCCCGTCAGGCGCTCGAAATCGCTACGCTCGGAGGCGCCAAGGTACTCAACCGCGATGACATCGGCGCACTCGCCCCGGGGATGAGCGGCGACATCGTCGCCTTCGCAGCCAACGGGCTCGATCTTACCGGCGCTGCCGTACACGATCCGGTCGCTTCGCTGGTTTTCTGCACACCGCAAAACGTGCGCCATTCGGTGATCAACGGCAAACGAATCGTCGGCGACGGTCAGCTGCTGCCGGTCGAGCTACCGGCGCTGATCGAACGGCACAACCGGCTGGCCCGGGAATTGGTCAACAGTCACCATTGACGGCGATACCGCTCGCTACGAACTGAAAAACCCGGTCCGTTACCAAGAAACCGCCAGCGAGCGCCCTTCGCGCGCACTTTGCACCCCGAGTTCGAGCAGATCGATGACGCGGATCGCCCCCTCTACCGTTACCGGGTTCGGCCCGACACCGCGAATCGCGTCGCGCACACCGGCGTAATAGGCGGGGTAGTCGCCCGGAATGCAAGCCAGTTCGCGCGATGCAGCAACGCCGTCCTGCCAGACGGTGAGCGTCGCCGGCACCGGCTCGTTCCCCCAATCGGGTGCGGGTGGGCGCTTGCCGGACTTGAGCAAATCCTCCTGCGGGTCAAGGCCGTACTTGATGAAGCTGCCGCGACTTCCATGCACGGAGAAACGGGCGCCAGGGACTGCCACCAGCGCGCCGGCGTGCAGAATCACCCGGCTCTGCCCGTAGCGCAGGACGGCGTGGAAGAAATCGTCCGAGCGCGCGTTGTCGCGCTGCTGCGCGAGGTCAAGCGCAATCGACTCCGGCAGACCGAAGAGTTGCAGCGCCTGGTCGAGGAGATGCGAGCCCAGGTCGTACCACAGGCCGCTGCCCGGCAGCGGATGCTCGCGCCAGCGGTCTTGCACCTCCGGCCGGTAACGGTCGAAGTGCGATTCGAAGTGCACGATGCGCCCGAGTTCGCCCGAAGCAACCACCCGTTTCAAGGTGAGGAAATCCGAATCCCAGCGCCGGTTGTGGAACACCGAGAGCAGGCGTCCGGCGGACTCCGCCTGCGTTTGCAGCCGGCGCGCCTCGTCGGCCGTCACTGTAAACGGCTTGTCGACAACCACGTGCTTGCCCGCAGCCAATGCAGCGCTGGCCAGCGGGTAGTGCGTCTCGTTCGGTGTCGGAATGACGACGAGGTCGATATCCGGCCGCGCGAAGAGCGCTTCCGTGCTCGTCTCGGTCGCCACGTCCGGCCATTCGGCCTTTGACTTCGTCGGATCGCTGCTGGAAATCGCTGCGAGCTTCAGTCCCGGCACACCGGCGACGAGCGGCGCATGGAAGGTCTTGGTGGCGAAGCCGTATCCGACGATGCCGACGTTGAGGAATTCGGACATTTATACCTCTGCCTTACACCGCAAGACGCAGGATCTTGGCCACCGCGGCGCGATCGAGCTTGACGAAGTTGCCGACCGTTGTCGTATCGCCGCTGGTGCACTTGTCGGCCATCTCGTCAATGCGGTCGTCGGTGATGCCGAGATCCTCCATGCGCGTGCCGATGCCGAGCGACTGGAAGAAGGCCTCCATGCGCGCGATGCCTTCGCGCGCGACAGCTTCGGGGTTGAAGACGTCCATCTCGACGTTCCATACGCGCACCGCCCACTGCACGAAGCGGTCGAGATCGTGATGCAGCACGTGCTTCATCCACGCCGGGAAGACGACAGCCAAGCCGGCGCCGTGGGCCACGTCGTAGATGCCGCTGATCTCGTGCTCGATGTCGTGCGACGCCCAGTCGCCGACACGACCGGTGTTGAGCAGGTTGTTGTGCGCGATCGTGCCGGCCCACATGAATTCCGACCACGCGTCGTAATCTTTCGGGTTCGCCAGGATACGCGGCGCCTGGCGGATGATCGTCTTGAGCGTGCCCTCGATCAGTCTATCGGTGAAGGAGACGTTCTTCACATTGGTGAAGTAGCGTTCCATCAGGTGCGCCGAGATATCCATGGCGCCGCAGGCAACCTGGAACGGCGGCAGCGTCATCGCCAGCTCTGGGTTGAGAATCGAAAAACGTGGGTAGATCAGTTCGGAATTGACGGCGCGCTTGAGCCAGCCCTCCTCCTTGGTGATAACCGAAGCGGTGCTTGCTTCGCTGCCTGCCGCCGGTAGAGTAAGTATCGTGGCGACGGGCAACGCGGCCATCGGTGCGCCTTCGCCCAAATAGAAATCCCAGACGTCGTGATCGATGACGGCGCCCATGGCGATCGCTTTGGCCGAGTCGATCACGCTGCCGCCACCGACGGCGAGAACCAGCCCGAGATCGTGCTCCTTGCATAGCTTGACGCCCTCATGCACGAGCGAGAGGCGCGGATTCGGCTTGACGCCGCCCAGTTCGACCCACTCGACGTCCGCCGCTTTGAGCGAAGCGGTGACGCGGTCGTACAGGCCGGAGCTCTGGATCGAGCCGCCGCCGAAATGCAACAGGATCCTCTTGCTGTACCCAGCGGCTTTCTTACCGACGTGCGCTTCGGTACCGCGCCCAAAAATGATCCTGGTGGGATTGCAGAATTCAAAGTTGTCCATGTTTCTTTTCCTCGGCTGGATGATCTGATTATGCAGCAGCAAACTCGGCGGCCAGCGCCTTCTTCATCACGTCGACCGGCGCGTCCTGCCCGGTCCACAACTTGAAGGCGATCGCCCCTTGGTAAACGAGCATCCCGAGCCCGTCGAGCGTGATCGCGCCGCGCGCCTTGGCGGCATCGAGAAAACGCGTCTGCGGCGGGTTGGGAATGACGTCGCAGACGATCATGCCGGGACGGATCGTGGCGTAGTCGAGCAACGGCATGTCAGCGACGTCGGGGTAGAGGCCGATCGATGTGGCGTTGACCAGCACGTCGGTCGTCGCTGGAATCGCGAGGTTGTCTGTCCAAGCCTGGTAACTCGCCTTGACCGGAGTGTGCTCGCCAAGCAGTGCGACGAGTTCCTGCCCGCGTTCCTCGCTGCGATTGACGATAACGATCTCGGCAGCACCAGCGAGCGCGAGCTCGACGGTGATCGCCCGCGCCGCGCCACCCGCGCCGAGCACCATGATTTTCTTGCCGGCCGGATTCAGCTTCGCATCGTCGATAAGGGCACGCAGGAAGCCCTTGCCGTCGGTGTTGGCGCCGACCAGGCGACCGTCCTTCACGTAAACCGTGTTCACCGCCCCCATGATGCGCGCGTCGTCGGCAACCTCGTCGAGATACTGGATGACCTCGCATTTGTGCGGAATGGTCAGGTTGATGCCACGGAAACCCATGGCGCGCAGGCCATTTACCGCGGCCGGCAGATCCTTGGGCGACACTTTCAGGTTGAGGTAGCGCCACGGCAGGTTCAGCGAGGCAAAGCCGGCTTCGATCATGACCACGGTCGGGTTTTCATCAACCGGGTAACCAAAGACACCGGTCAGTTCCATACGATAGCTCGTCTGCTCTTTCATTTCCTCCCCTTTTATCAGCGAACAGTTTCCCGAATACTAATCAGAGTTACTTACCAGGTCAGCATCGGTCCGCCCCAGAAATCCGGAGAAAACACGTTTTATCGGCGTATCCAGATCCGTCCACGCCGCACCGACACGTGAGAGACATTCGGGCAGCCGAAGCGGGCGTGTCTCCACGTTTTCCGGCTTCGCCGCCATGGCCAGCTGCGGAACCACCCCGATGCCCATGCCGGCAGCGACAAGAGCCAGCATCGTCGTGAACTCCCCAAGCTCCTGGATAACCGCCAGCGGTGCGCCGCAAAAGCGCATCGCCAGCATGAATTCGTCGTAAAAGCCGGGTGCAAAGCGGCGGGCAAGGAAAAACACTGGGTGAGCAGCGAGATCCGGGGGCGTTACTTCGGAGAGGGCACAAAGCGCATGCCCCGCTGGCAGCACCAAAAGGTACGGCTCTTCCAGGACGGTTTGTGTCGTAACGCGCTTGTCGTCCACGGGCAACCTGATGAAACCGAAGTCGATCAGGTTCGCCTTGAGTGCGCCCAGCTGGTCCGGGGTTGGCATGTCCTTGAGCTCAAGCTGGAT
>QKII01000243.1 GCA_003249625.1 Propionivibrio sp.
TGCACGGATTGCAACAGCGCCTGAGCAGCCGGCCAGAAGAAGAATGCGCCGATGATGAACACCTGCGGTGCGACGAGCACCCACGGCAACCACTTCGATTTGAAGACGACCCGCTTTTCGACTGCCATGACCCTGTCCCGACTTCCTGTTGGTATTGCCTGATCTGTTGCAAAGGAGCGCGCAGTCCCTCCGGCAGGACTGCCGGAGGTGATTCCAGACAGTCCGCCAAAAGGCGCTGGCGGCGCCTTGCTGCGCTTTCAGACTATTTCTTTCTGTTTGCCTTTTCGAAGCGTGCGAGCAGTTCGTCGCCACGCGTGACGATGGCATCAAGCCCTTCTTTCGGGGTCTTCTTGCCGGCCCAGACCTGTTCCAGTTCTTCGTCCTCGATCGTACGGATCTGCACATAGTTGCCCAGGCGAATCCCACGCGACTTGTCGGCAACGTCGGTGCCCGGGTTCTCTTTGTAGTAGCCGGACTTTTCGGTCAACGCAAAGGCTTCCAGCGTGATCGGCAGGTATCCGGTACGCTTGTGGCTGGCCGACTGTATTTCCGGTTTGGAAATGAAGCTGAAGAATTCTGCGATTCCCTTGTACTCCTCGGCTTTCTTTCCTCCCATGACCCACAGGCTGGCGCCGCCGATGACCGTGTTCTGAGGCGCGCCTTCGACGTCAGGATAGTAGGGCAGCGTGGATAGGCCAAAGCTGAACTTGGCATTCTTCTTGGCATTGCCGTAGAAACCTGACGACGTGGTGATCATCGCGCATTCGCCGGAGATGAACGACGGCTCGGGCGTGCTCATGCGACCCTTATAGACGAATAGCCCTTGCTTCGCCATGTTCGAAAGGTTTTCGATGTGCCGCACGTGCAGGGGAGAGTTGATCTTCAGGCGGGCATCGAGGCCGCCGAACCCATTGTTCTTTGATGCGAATTCGACGTTGTGCCACGCGGAGAAGCTTTCAAGTTGCGTCCAGCTCTGCCAGGCGATTGTCAGAGGGCAGGAGTGTCCCGAGGCCTTCAGCTTTGCGGCCGTCTGTGTTACTTCAATCCAGGTCTTCGGCGGTTGCTCGGGGTCGAGGCCGGCGGCCTTGAATGCATCCTTGTTGTAATAGAAGACGGTGGTCGAACTGTTGAACGGGAAGCTCAGCATTTGTCCGTTCGGGGCGGTGTAGTAGCCGGCGACCGCGGGGATATAGGCGGACGGGTCGAATTTCTGTCCGGCTTCCTTCATTACCTCGCCGACGGGTTTGATCGCCTTGCCGCTGGCCATCATCATCGCCGTGCCGACTTCGAAAACCTGCAGGAGATGCGGGGCGTTGCCGGCGCGGTAGGCCGCGATCGCCGCGGTCATGGACTCGTTGTACGAACCTTTGAAGGTCGGAACGATCTTGTATTTCGACTGGCTGGCGTTGAATTCCTTGGCGAGGTCGTTGACCCATTCGTTATTGACCGAGGTCATCGAATGCCACCATTGAATTTCAACCTGGGCCGAGGCGCCCATTGAAAAGAATCCGGCGAGTACTGCAGCAGCGATCTTGTGTCTCATGATGTCTCCATAGTTTTGATATGTGCCACGAGTGCGACAACCAACAGGTATTCCATCAGACAAACTTTGGCGATTCCGCCCGTGTTCGAGCTGAATTACCAAAGGTATTACCGCAAAGCTACATTATTGTTACTGCGCGATTTTCGATTCCGAATGCGACAGGAAAGGTTAGGTTAGCATCGATGTTCGAAAAATCAATAAGTTTGAAATATGTTTTCGATTACGAATATTCTCGTGAGTTCTTTTGCTAGACTGGATCGTAGCGGTGCTCTGTCCGATGGTCTTCTTTCGCAGGAGTTAATTCGTGATTCCCATTTCCCTGCCGTCCTGGCCCTATCCCCGAACCTTTGCTCATCGTGGCGCTGGCAAGCTGGCACCGGAAAACACCCTGGGGGCATTTCGGCGTGGAGCATCGTACGGCTATGCAGCTTTTGAGTTCGACGTAAAGCTGTCTGCCGACGGCAAAAGCTTTTTGCTGCATGACGCGACATTGGAGCGCACGACCAACGGTTCCGGGCGGGCCGACGCGATGACAATCGGCGAACTGGCAATGCTCGACGCCGGTAGCTGGCACAGCCCGGCTTTTGCGGGGGAGCCCCTTCCGACCCTGGCGGGCGTTTTTGCCTATTTGCGGGCAAACGGTTTTATCGCCAATGTGGAAATCAAACCTTCTCCGGGAAAGGAGTGGGAAACGGGTGCTGCAGTGGCGCTGGACGTGAAGACGATGGTGCAGGGCATGCCTCTGAAACCCCTTCTCTCTTCGTTCAGCGTGTCGGCTCTGGAAGCTGCGCGACTCGCAGCGCCCGAACTGCCCCGCGCCCTGCTCGTCGATACCTTGCCTCCCGATTGGCTGGAACGCCTCCGTCAACTCGATTGTGTTGCCTTGGATGCCAACCACCGGGAACTGAGCGCCGACGTGGTCGCACGCGCCAATGCCGCGGGTTTTCGGGTCCTGTGCTACACGGTTAATGAACCGGAGCGTGCGCAGGAG
>QKII01000101.1 GCA_003249625.1 Propionivibrio sp.
GGCCCTGGCGCAGGAAAATGCAACGGTCGCATCCAACCGGCCCATCGGCGAGATCCGCGACATCTTCACGTACTTCCACACGCCCGCGAACGTGGTGCAGATCCAGGTCGCCAGCGACAAGACGCTTTACGCCTGGCAAAACATGTCGGCGTTTCAATACACGATGCAGATCGAGCGTAACGGCCCAATCAGCGACTTGCCCGAGAAGCTCGATCCGAAGATCGGCCAGATCACGTTCACACGCCCGGGCCAGGAACCGGAAACCGTCAACCAGCATTTCGAGACGAGCAACATGGATGCCTTGCTGGTACTTCATCAGGGCAACGTCGTGTACGAGCGCTACAAGACCATGCGCCCCTTCGACAAACACCAGTGGTTCTCCTGCAGCAAGGTCGTGCCGGGCACCATGGTGGAGTTGCTGGCCCTGGAGGGGAAGGTCGATCTCAAGAAACCGGTCTCAGATTACGTGGCGAAGCTGAAGGGCTCGGCCTGGGACGAGGTGACGGTCGAGGAAACCCTGGACATGGCTACCGGCCTGGATTCAACGGAGCATGAAGAACCCAACGATGACGCCCGCAGCAATCCCGCCCGCGGCTGGTACAAGTGGGCCGTGAGCATCGGCTTGTTCGAAGACAAGGACAACCTTAACCAATCACCCTACGACGTATTGCGCAACATGAAGAAGGTCAAACCCGGTCATACCGCGTTTGAATACAATTCCATCAATCCTTTCGTGCTCGAACTGATTGTCAACGAAGTGACGGGCCGGACGCTGAACGAGGTTTTTGGCGACCGGGTCTGGCGCAAGATCGGCGCGCAGAACGATGCGTTCGTCGGCGTCACCAAATACGGACTGGGTAACGGCTGGGGATTCGTGAACAGCACGCTGCGCGACATGGGGCGCTTCGCCATGATCTTCACCCCGAGTTGGAACAAGATCAGCGAAGAGCAGATCATTCCTGACTCGCTCATCGAGGCGATTCAGCAGGGCGGTAAACCGGAGATCTATCTCAAGGGTTTCGTCGGCAGGGAAATGCAGGAATCGTTCCCCGACATCAAGGGCCTGGCCAACCGCTACCAGTGGGACATCGTCTTTCCTGATGGCGACTTCTACAAGGGCGGCGTCGGTGGGCAGGGCATCTACATCTCGCCGTCGGTGGATGCTGTTGTCGTCTGGTTCAGCACCGGCCATCAACTGGAAGAAGTGGCCGCACGAGCAATCGTGAAGAGTATTGGTGCAGCACAGTAAGTGTGAACTGAAGGACGACCCGCACTGTTTGGACGGAAATGCAGCTCCGCATTGGTCAGCCTTTACGGGGATAGGCAGCCAAGTAAGGAGAGAGGAAAACATGCCAACCCGCAAATCGGACTGCCAGGGCAATGCAAACCCGGAAGCCAACGACGCCGCGCTGATCACACGCCTCGGCCCATTGATGAAATCGCTGTGTCTCGGAGGCTTCGCAGCCCTAACGGTCGGCTTAGGCGGGTGCGGGCATCCGGCTGAACCGGCCGACGCGATCTACATCAACGCGAACGTCATCACGATGAACGATGCCCAGCCCCGCGCGGAGGCCCTGGCGGTCAAGGACGGCAAGGTGCTCGCCGTCGGCTCGCGGACGGAGGCGGAAGCTCATAAGGGTCCTTCAACGCGGGTCGTTGACGTTGAGGGCAAGACCATTACTCCCGGCTTTATCGATGGGCACGGGCATCTCTCGGGGGTCGGCTTGTCTGCAGCGGGTGCAAACCTGCTGTCGCCGCCCGATGGAAGGGTGACGTCGATCCCGGAACTGCAACAAACGATGCGCGACTACATAAATTCGTCCAGCGTGCCGAAGACCTACGGCATCGCGTTCGGCACCGGTTACGACGACTCGCAGCTCGCGGAGCAGCGTCACCCGACGCGCGATGAGCTCGATGCGATCTCGACGGACATCCCGATCTACGTCGGGCATCAGTCGGGCCACCTCGGCGTCGTGAACAGCAAGGCCTTGGAAGAGCTAGGCATCACGGCGGCGACGCCAGACCCGGACGGCGGTGTCATCCGGCGCCGCGAGGGCTCGAAAGAGCCGAACGGTGTGCTCGAGGAGAACGCCAACATGATGGCGGTCGGCAAGCTCATCATGCCGCATCTAGGGCCGGAGCAAGCGCTGGCGACCACGGTGGAGGGGCTGAAGACCTACACGAGGTTCGGGTACACCACCGCTCAGGACGGTGGGAGTACACCGGAACTCGTCGCTGGGTACATCAAGGCCGCAGAAGAACGCAAG
>QKII01000247.1 GCA_003249625.1 Propionivibrio sp.
CTGGACCACTCGATGGGAGCCGATCAGTTGTGGTAGATGCTACGGCCTTGCCGCGGGCAAAAATACCGAGCATGTGATTCGCGGTTGCTATCGACGGTCGCCTTCGCCAAACTTCGGCAAAGCACGCTAAATTTGAAATCGCTGGACGAGAAAACAAGGCGTGTCCTGGTTACCGGGGCTTCCGGTTTCGTAGGGAAGCCGTTGGTGTCCGCATTGCACCGGGCTGGTTATGCAGTTCGGGTAGCGACGCGCCGCTATGTATCGTTTCCAAACTCAGTCGACCAGGTAATCATACCGGACTTGGCATACCCCGTTGAGTGGGAACCAGTACTTCGAGACGTTGGTATTGTCATTCATTTGGCGGGGCTGGCTCACACTGAGGAGCACAACCTTCCCTTCGACGAGTTTGACAAGGTCAACTGGATTGCAACGCTACGGTTGATTAATGCTGCCAAACAAGCGCGAGTGAAGCATTTTGTCTATATTTCATCGGTGCGGGCCCAGGTAGGTGCTTTCGCTGCGCAGGTCGTGTGTGAACGCGATCGACCCAAGCCGACCGACAGCTATGGACGCTCAAAGCTTGCCGCTGAACAGGCAATAAAGTCGGCGAAGCTGCCCTTTACCATCTTGAGACCAGTCGTTGTCTATGGTCCGAACCCAAAAGGAAACATCAGAACGCTAGTGCGCCTTTCATTACTACCATTGCCGCTTCCGGTGAAAGGTCTAACCGCTCGGCGGTCGTTACTCGGAATTGACAATCTCATCTCTGCGATTTTTTTTGTGCTAAACGATCAACGCACTTTGGGTCAGACATTTCTGGTCGCGGACCCAGCGTCGCTGACCTTGTCTGAGATCGTTTCGATGTTGCGAAAAGCGCAAGGACGCCCTGAATGGCAGGTACGTGCCCCAACATTCCTTGTTCGACGTATACTTATGGTGTTGGGTTATCAGCATCTGTGGGAACGGATGGACAAGAACTTGGTCGTAGATACGAAAAAGCTTCAATCATTGGGATGGCGTGCGCCCCTTAATACTTATGAAGGTTTTGTCGCGATGATGAGCCCCAAAAATGGGAAGACCAGCGAAGACAACTAATTCTCCGACGCCCGATTTCTCATCAGCAAATATGCCTCGGTTTATCGGTCCGTTCGACGGTTCCGGGTCACAAGCGGACGTTGCAGCGCACAAAAACGATGTCCGCCTTGCCTCCGAAAGATGGGGTAATCGGCCGGCGTGCTTGTGGATAGCTGAAGATTTGGGGTGCTGCGCTTCAGGCTGATGTTGAAACGAGGTCACCGTTTGAACGGGCCTCAAGCATCAGAAGGAGAAGCGCAGCATGGAGCATTTTGCGGGATTGGACGTTTCGGTCAAGGAGACCAGCGTCTGCATTGTGGATGAGACGGGCAAGATCGTTCGTGAAGCGAAGGTTTTGAGCGAGCCTGAAGCGCTTTTGGCGGTTCTGAAGAACCCCGGCTACTGCTTCAAGCGGATTGGACTGGAGGCGGGGCCGCTGTCGCAATGGCTGTTCAGTGCGATCGCCGAAGCAGAGCTACCAGTGATCTGTGTCGAGACACGACATATGCGGGCGGTGCTGAAGGCTCAGATCAACAAGACCGACCGCAACGATGCCCGCGGCATGGCGCAGATGATGCGGGTTGGGCTCTATCGCCCTGTGCATGTGAAGACGTTACGCAGTCAGAAGCTGCGCATGTTGGTGACGCACCGCAAGCTGTTGCAGTCGAAGGCGATCGCCATCGAGAACGATCTGCGCGCCACCTTGCGCAACTTCGGGCTCAAGATGGGCATGGTGGGGACGGCCAAGTTCGAGGCGCGGGTCAAGGAGCTGGTCGAGAACCTCCCCGATCTGGCCAGCCTGGTCGAAGCGCTGCTCATTGTCCGGCGTGTGCTGCGCGAACAGATCGCCATCCTGCATCGCCGTCTATTGGCCATTGTCCGGGACGACGAAGTGTGCCGGCGCCTGATGACGATCCCAGGCGTCGGGCCCGTTGTGGCATTGACCTATCGCGCCACCGTCGATGTGCCGGCCCGCTTCCGCAAATCCAAGGCGGTGGGGGCGGTGTTTGGGCTGACCTGCTCGAAGTATCAATCGGGAGAGGTCGACCGTAGCGGCGCAATATCGCGCTGCGGGGACGAGATGATGCGGGCGCTGCTCTACGAGGCAGCCCACATCATGCTGGTGCGCTCGACGAAATGGTCCTGGCTCAAGGCCTGGGCCATGAAGATCGCCAGGCAGCGCGGGTTGAAG
>QKII01000112.1 GCA_003249625.1 Propionivibrio sp.
TAGCTGATCTCGAAGCCGAGATAGCACGATTCCGCATCCATGTCGGCGGCGCGCGGCAGATCGTCGAGCAACGTGACGATCCGCGAGATCTTGCCGAAGGTCGTCAGGTAGCGGATGAACGAGACCGGGTCCATGCCGTTTTTCAGCACGTCCCTGCCGAAGCGTAGCGAGATGTGCCAGTTCTGCGTTTCGACGCTGTCCTCCTGGCGTGAGCCGTCACGCTCGACGGGTTCCGGGGGGACGCTCGGAATGCCGCCAGCCTTGTTCGTGGTGCCCGTGGCCGCGCTTGTAGCACCGAGTTTCTTCAACCGATCGATCAGCGTCTCGCTGCGGGCAAGGGTGTCGTCACTCGGAGCGCTCCCCTCGGCGACGCCGTCGATCAGCGTGCCCATGTGGTCACAGACTTCCAGGAAAAGTGCGACGATGTCGCTGTCGATCGTGAGTTCGCCGGCCCGGATGCGGTCGAGGATGTTCTCCGCGTTGTGGGTGAAATGCACGACATAATCGAGCCCGAACAGACCGGCCGATCCCTTGATGGTATGCGCAGCACGGAAAATGGCGTTGATCAGGTCGGCGTCGTCAGGCGATTGCTCGACGCGCAGGAGCGCTTCCTCCATACCCTCAAGCAGTTCGCGGCTTTCGATGACAAATGTTTTGAGCGCGTCGTCAAGGTCCATGGCTGGCCTTTCAGTTCGTGGGGCGGATCAGCACCGGGTCGCCAAAGAAACCCGAAAGGTCGCAAAGATCGATCAGGTCCAGCACGGGATCGCTGTGCCGCACAAAGCGGATGTTCTTGCCGGCGGCCTGTGCTTCTCGCTTGGCCATGACCATCAATTGCAATCCCGCACTGTCGATTTCCGTGACCTCGGAAAGATCGATATCGATGTCGCTGGACGGTTCGCCGGCAATTGTGTCGAGAATGGTCTGCTTGAGTGCAGCGGCGGTGAAAATGGTGAATTCCCCTCTGACCGCCAAGGCCGGCGTGCCTGTATCGGGAAGATCGCTCATGATGTCGCCCTCACGGGAGAATCAGCTTGGAAACGGCGGCAAGCATCTGTGCCGGCTGGAATGGCTTGACTACCCAGGCTTTTGCGCCGGCCGCCTGTCCTTCGGCCTTTTTGGCGTCGCCGGCCTCGGTGGTGAGCATGATCACCGGGGTGAACTTGTAGGCGGGCAACTGTTTGGCCGCCTTGAGGAACGTTATGCCGTCCATGTTCGGCATGTTTACGTCGCTGATGATCAGGTGGATTTTCTTGCCGTCGAGCTTGGAGAGAGCGTCCTTTCCGTCGCAGGCGTCGATTACGTCGTAGCCGGCGCCCTTCAGGGCGATGGAGACGACTTGGCGCAGCGATGCGGAGTCATCGACGATCATGATGGTTTTGGCCATGAGAGTAAGTCCTTTCAGAAGAAGGTGATTTCGCCGCTGCCACCGCTGGTGGTTTTGTTGTTCTGTTCGAGCGTGCCGCCACCGTGAATGACGTGCTGCTCGGGCATGGTGTAGGTTTGCGACAGTTCTTCAAGCCAGCGTCCGGCCTCGATTGGCTCGTGTTCACTTCCTTCACGCTGCTGCAACTTTCCGGTGTCGATTTTCTCCTTCAGTTTTCCGAAGTCCTGATTGACGTGGTCCAGCACCTGGCTGACACGGTCCTGGAACTGCAAGGCAACAAGCACGTTATCGATTTCCTGGCCGATGGCCACGCTTTCGCTGCGCAGGTGTTCGGACGATTCCGCGAGACCGGTCGCGGCGTGGCTGAAACGCGCGATGACGTCGCCGATCACGTTGCTGGAATTATTGACGAGAGTTTTGTCCTGCTCGGCATAGTCTTGAGAAATGCTTAGCGAATGGGCGATGGCGGCGTTCACCGTTTCGACAGTCGTGCCGATTTTCTTGCCGGTGTCGCCCGAGAGCGTCGAGAGCTTGCGAACCTCGTCGGCGACGACGGCAAAACCGCGGCCCGCTTCGCCGGCGCGCGCCGCTTCGATTGCCGCGTTGAGGGCCAGCAGATTGGTTTGGTTGGCGATGTCGCCGACGTCCTTGGCCATGCGCTGCAATTCTTCGGTGTGGGCGGAGAGCGCCGTGATTTCATCGAGCAGGGCGACCTTGTTTTCCAGTGCGTGTTTCAAGCCGCTTACAATTGCATCCAGGTCCTGTTGGGCACTGTGCAGCAGCGTGATCAGCGATTCGCCCTGTCCACCGCTGTCCAGTTGCGCGACGGATTCGCCAAGACGGCGGGAAATGTCGGCGAAGCGCTGGGTCAGCGCGATGGTTTCCTGTTCCATGTGCGAACGCGCCATTTCGACCTGTCCGCCCCATACCGGCAACACCTGCGAGCACAGATCGTCCAGTCCGGCGATTCCGAACTGGCGCCGCGATTCGTCAAGCATCTCCTGGCAATGCCGCGCATCTGCATCGCGTTGCTTGACCAGTCGGCGGTTGATGCGGCAATGACTCCAATAGCCGGCAATCAGCGCTGCCACGGCGAATCCCGAAGCCAGACCGATCGCCAGAGGTGCGAGATTGCCGCTGTACAGAATAAGGGGAACGCCCAGCGCGGCTATCCACCCGAGACTCCAGGCGGAAACCATCGGTGCGTGCCGGGTTCCCCCAAGCGAGTTTCCTTCGGTTGACGAGATGGTGTCTTGTGCCGGCATGTGTCCGAACCCTCCGTGCGTTAATCGACGATCATTCGCCCGTCGCCGCGCTTATAAGGAATTTGTGCTCGCACGGCCCCGCGTGCTTCCACGGGATGACGGTTTGTGCACTATAGACAACGTCATGCGAATTTGCCTGCACCGCGTGTGAAGGTGTGATGGCTCGCGTCGGGGCCGGGGAAGCAGAGTAGTGCGGCAACAGCATTCGGAACTCAACGCGTCCTCTCCTTTTTGGTTGTGTCGGAGGCAAGGGAACGCATGGCGGTCGCCTGCGTGACGATGCGTGGATCGTCACTGCAACCCGGCCGGCATAGAGAAGATATCTCTTTAGCCCCGTGGCTTTGCGTCCCCGTCTTTCGACAGGTTTGCCAATCACATTGCTTATATAACTAAAGTTATAGTCACCGAGAGCGAAGATATCATGAGGATCTTCCCGTGCGAAGATGTCTCCTCAAGGTTTTTCGGAATTTTTGTGCAGCCAGGATGCATTGGCGGCGGGTCCGTGCACTATCGTACGGGCGCAGGAAGCTTGGCGCTCGTTATGTATTCGGCTTGTTGCGCAGGCTTCTCAGGTTGAGGTCTGCGAGTAATGTACCGAGGACGTCAGCAACAGTTCTTGAAGCATTCGCGCAATGCCGTCGAGGTGAAGCGCCGGAGCGATGCGGTCTGCGACGGCTTTCAGTTCGGGGTGGCCGTTGTCCATGGCGATGCCGAGGCCGACGCCCTTGAGCATCTGCATGTCGTTCAGTCCGTCGCCGAAAGCGATCGCTTGCGCGGGAGAGAAACCGGTGCGTTCCATGACCCACTGGCAGGCGGTCCATTTGTTGATCGCGCGCAACTGAACGTCAACGGCCCACGGATGCCAGCGTACGATATCGAATTCGGGAAAGCGTTGGCGAATTGCCGGGATCAGCGAGGCATCGAGCGATTCGTCGAAGAACAGCCAGCCTTGAAAGACGTCGCGCCAGCGATGAATGGGATCGTCGGACTGGTAGGCCATGGCCACGCTGTCGAGCGGTTGCGTGGTCATCGGTACTTGGGTGTTGAGATAGCCCGAAGTGCCGTCATTGACACCGAAGTAATGTCCCTGTCCGGCTGTCCAGTCAAACAGTTCGGCGAGGCGCTGGCGGGGCAACGGAACGCTGAACACGACATCGTTGCCATGCAGGATGCGTGCGCCGTTCTGGGTGATCGCAAAGGTGGGGCGAATCTGGTCGATGAATGGCTTGGCATGCCCGTGCGCCCGCCCGGTGGCGATGACGACCGTATGTCCGTCCCGTTTGAGCTGGTCGATGGCAGCGAGCGCGGAGGGCGGAATCGTCAGCGTGCTGTGGTCGAGCAGCGTATTGTCGATGTCGAAGAAGAATATGCTGGGCATGGAGTCAGTTCAGAACCTGTCCGTGCTCGCGCGAGGCATGGAAACCGACCTTGGTCCACTTCTCGCGCGTGACGTCGAGGTTGTAACGCGTGCTGGCAAGATACACCAGATTGCCGTCGACGTCTTTTGCCATGCGGTGTTGCTGTTCACGCTCGAAATTCTTGCGCGTTGTTTCATCGGGGAACGTCAGCCAGCGGGCGGTATGGATGTCCGCAGGTTCGAAGATGGCGTCGACCTTGTACTCGGTCTGCAGGCGCTGTGCGACGACCTCGAACTGCAGCACGCCGACGGCGCCAAGCAGGAGAGTGCCGCTGGCGAGGTTCTCGAAGACCTGAATCGCACCTTCCTCGCCGAGTTCCTGCAGTCCTTTCTGCAACTGCTTGCTCTTCAGCGGGTCGCGCAGGCGGGCACTGCGGAAGAGTTCCGGCGAAAAGTAGGGGATGCCCTTGAAGCCAAGCGTTTCGCCTTCGGTCAGCGTGTCACCGATGTGCAACTGGCCGTGGTTGTGGATGCCGATGATGTCGCCGGCGACAGCATCTTCCATCAGTACGCGCTCATTCGCCATGAAGGTCAGTGCATTGGCCAGCTTCATCTCGCGGTCCATGCGCACATGCTTTACTTTCATCCCGGACGTGTAGCGCCCCGAACAGACGCGGAAGAAGGCGATGCGGTCGCGGTGCTTCGGGTCCATGTTCGCCTGAATCTTGAAGACAAAACCGGAGAAGGGCGCTTCCGCCGGTTCGACCATGCGCACGCCCGCATCGCGTGATTGCGGGGGCGGTGCCCAGTCGAGCAACGCCTCTAGAATTTCCTGGACCCCAAAGTTGTTGATCCCGGAGCCGAAGAAGACGGGGGTTTGCTGGCCAGCCAGGAAATCGACGAGGTCGAACGGGCTGCTGGCGCTGCGGATCAGATCCACGTCCTCGCGCAGCTTGCCGACTTCGAGCGGGAATTGCTCATCGAGGAAGGCATTGTCGATGCCGTCGATCTTCTCCGCCTCGGTGCGTTTTTCCTCACCCGGGGAAAAGCGCAGCAGACTGTCGTTGCCAAGGTGATAAACGCCACGGAAGGTTTTTCCCATGCCGATCGGCCAGGTGATCGGCGCGCATTCGATGTTCAGCACGTTCTCGATCTCTTCGAGCAGTTCGAAAGGCTCACGTACTTCGCGGTCGAACTTGTTGACGAAGGTGATGATCGGTGTGTTGCGCATGCGGCAAACGTCCAGCAGCTTGATCGTCTGCGCCTCGACGCCCTTGGCCGCGTCGATGACCATCACCGCCGCGTCTACGGCGGTCAGCACGCGGTAGGTGTCTTCCGAAAAATCCTGGTGGCCCGGTGTGTCGAGCAGGTTGACGGTATGTCCGTTGTATTCGAATTGCATCACGGAACTGGTGACCGAGATGCCGCGCTGCTTTTCCACTTCCATCCAGTCCGAAGTCGCGTGGCGCGCGCTCTTGCGGCTCTTGACCGTGCCAGCCAACTGGATCGCCCCGCCGAAGAGCAGCAGCTTCTCGGTCAGCGTCGTCTTGCCGGCGTCCGGGTGAGAAATGATGGCGAAGGTGCGGCGCTTGGCGACATCGCGCAGGATTTCCGGAGGGAACGGCGAGGACGAGGTGGAAGAAGAGGTCGGGGTGGAACTCATTGAATGCGCTTTCGACGGGGAGGAAACGGAAAGCTGGAAGTATACCGAAGAAGCGTTCCGGGCACGCGATGCCATGAGGTGTCGGGTTGGAAGGGCGCAATTGACCAGCGGGCGGTCATTGCTCAAGATGGAGATCGTCTCCACGACCTGCCCGGAGGTCTTTCCGCGTCATGTCCACCGCTGATCAACGTTTCTGGCGTTCCGCCGCTTTCCCTTTTGTCGAAGCGCGCTGTGCCCGTGCCAGCCGCAACAGCTACATTCCCCACGCGCACGACAGTCTTTCGATCGGCTCGGTGGAGGAGGGCGAGAGTGCATTCTCGTTACGCGACGTCGAGCGAAGCCTCGGTCCCGGGGATGTCGTACTGATTCCGCCGGGCGTCGTGCATTGCTGCAACCCGGTGAAGGATGCGCGCTGGAGCTACCGGATGCTCCATCTGGATCCTTTGTGGGTGAGCGACGTAATCGGCGAATGGCAGCCGTTCGCCGCCGGCGTCTTCGACGGTTTCCCTGAAACGGCGATTCAACCGGTTGTTCATTCCCGGTTGGTTATGTTGACCGATTTCTTGTTTGGCGATGCGCCTGAGGCCGAGAAGGAGGCCGAGGTGTTGTTGTTCGTCGGTGATCTGTATCGCATCCTCCAGGACCGGGGATGGTTTGCGGAACCACCGGCTGCATCGAGTAACGCGGGGTTGAGCGACGCATTGGCCCTGATCGAATCGCGCTGCACCGAGCCGTTGCCGCTGGCGATGCTGGCGTCAGTCGCCGGAATGAGCCGCTACCACTTCCTGCGCCGCTTTCGCGACACGGTCGGCATGACGCCGCACGCCTGGCAGATCGACCTGCGCATTCGCCGGGCGCGCGGACTCCTCGAACAAGGTCTGTCGCTGGCCAACGTGGCAGCGCAGCTCGGTTTTGCCGATCAGAGCCATTTTCAGCGCGCCTTCAAGCGGCGTGTCGCGGCGACCCCGAGTGAATACCGCTCACAATCCGTCATTTGACCGGTTTGCTCTTGCTCACAGAGCGCAATTTCGTTCAAGACGGCCGTTCCGTACTTTGCCAGAGTAATGCCTTCTCAATCTGGCAGGGAGTGGAATGTGGCAGTGTGGCAGCAGTTTCTGGTGATTGCCGGGGCGCATTTTCTGGCATTGCTCAGTCCGGGGCCGGACTTTTTCCTGATCGTTCGCAGTGCTGTGGTCAACGGGCCGCGCAAGGCGAGCGGCGTCTGCGTCGGCATTGCTGTCGCCAATGCGTTGTATATCGCTCTGGCGATTGCCGGTGTGTCTCTGCTGCAAACATCGGCGTTGTTCTTCTCTCTGCTCAAGTGGGGCGGTTGCGGCTACCTCGCCTGGCTCGGCTGGAGATTCCTCTGCTCGTCTGGCGAACTTGTCATGCCGAGCGCCGGCAGCGCGGCGGCGAGTTCGTCCTGTTGGTGGAAAGAGTGCAGGACCGGCTTTCTCTCCGGCATTCTCAATCCGAAAAACTCGCTGTTCTACGCCAGTCTGTTCTCGCTCGGTTTCAACGCTGCAACGCCGCTGGGCATTCGCCTTGCCAGCGGCGCATGGATGTTTTCAGCGGTTTTTCTCTGGGATCTCGGTGTGGCGCATGCTGCAGGCCATCCTTCCGTCATGCGTCGTTTCCGGGCGCATGTCCGCAGGCTTGAGCGACTGACCGGAGTTGTACTTCTGGTCGTCGCTGCAGCGATTGCCGGGGTGCGTTGATTGGCGTCTTGCAGTTGGGAACGAAGTACATGTTGTAAAGGCGCTCTGATCCTGGTGCCGGATTTGGCGGCCAGCACGAATTCCGGTTCGTGAATGGGGGAATTGCTGCTAAAGTCCCACCGAAAAAGCAGCCGGACGGCGCGTTGCCTTTCCGGGGCGCTTTGGGATCAAGAATACGTTTCAGCGCTGGACAACCGCATGGGCAAATTCGCCTTTTTCTTCAATTCGCTCAAAACGCGGCTCACCGTCGGAACTCTGGCCATTTTTCTGCTCAGCCTCTGGACGCTGTCGTTTTACGCCAGCCGCACGTTGCGTAGCGATATGGAACGGGTGTTGGGTGAGCAGCAGTTCGCCACCGTGTCCCTGATTGCCGACCGCATCGATCACGAGTTCGAAGACCGGATCGACTGGCTGAGCGAGGTAGCGCTTCAGACAGAGAAAATGATGGTGGAAGGGCCGCAGGCGATCCAGGCGAGTCTCGAAGGCTGGAAGAATCTGTTCGGCAAGTTCAACGGTGGCACGTTCGTCACTGACAGCACCGGAATGACCATCGCTGCCATTCCTCTCTCGTCGGGGCGGGTTGGGGTGAGCTACGCGGATCGTTCTTATCTCAGGAAAGTGCTCGACGAAGGGCAGGTGGCGATTAGTGCACCGGTCATGGGTCGGACGTCCGGAGTCCCCGTGATCGTCGTGGCGGTTCCGCTACGCACCCGAGAAGGCGTGATCGTTGGGGTGCTGTGTGGTGTCATCAACATGGGAGAGCCAAACTTCCTTGATCAGGCCACGCAAAATCACCATGGCGGCACTGGAGGCTATCTGCTGGTTGTTCCGCGACAGCGGATGATTGCGACAGCCACGGACAAACGGCGTGTCATGGAGGTAATTCCTGCCGGGCTCAGTCCGCTGTTCGATCGTTTTGCAGAGGGGGGTGAGGGGTTTGGTGTCACCATCAATTCGTTTGGCACAGAGGTTCTTTCTGCCGCCAAGCAGGTGCCGGCGGCAGGGTGGTTCGTCTCGGGGTATCTGCCAACCGACGAGGCGTTCGCTGTGGTTCGTCAGATGCAGCGGCGCATGGTGGTTTCAACGGTTCTTCTGACGCTCCTTGCGGCCATGCTGTCCTGGTGGCTGCTTAAGCGCCAACTGGCGCCGATGATGCTTGCTGCCGAATCGCTGGCGGAACTTGCTGGAAAGGAGGACGCGGCTCGACCGCTTTCTGTTGTTCGCGAGGATGAGATCGGGCGGTTGATTCTGGCGTTCAATCGCTTGCTGGAGAAACTCGGGCAG
>QKII01000114.1 GCA_003249625.1 Propionivibrio sp.
GTCTATTACAACGGGGATAGCGGACAACGTTTGTTGCAGGTCGGCTCAACCCGTCAGATTGCCGTGAGCGATTCCGGGAACAGCATATTTCTGAAGGGGCAAGATATCTTTGCGTCACTTCAAAATCTGGCTGCTACGCTACGTACGGATACATCTGCTGATCCAGCCGCCGCTGCAACCATGGCAAGCGATGTGACGGCCGAGTTGGGAAATATCGACGAGGCACTGCAGAACGTCGTGATGGTGAGGTCGAGTGTTGGTTCCAGGATGAATGAGGTAGAGTCGTTGCAGAGCATTTCTTCTTCGCTTGATCTGCAGTTCAAGGCGAGAATTTCGGATTTGCAGGACATTGATTACGAAGAGGCGATTTCAAATTACATTCAACAAAATACACAACTCGAGGCAGCCCAGAGTTCGTTCGCCACGATAAGTGGGCTGAGCCTGTTCAACTATCTGTGATGGCGTTTCGGGTCTTTCTCACGCTGTTCCTGGCCGCGTATCTTTCCACAGCGTGTTCGACCTTCGGGTCGGCGGATCTGGGCGAAGAGAATGGAGGGGGGCTCGGCAGCATCGAGCTTCTCAACCCCGTGGCTCCAACCTGGATCGTCGATGCGCGGAAAGTGGAGGCCGGTGTGTTCTCGCTGTCCTTGCGAGCGAAGCATTTCCGCAAGGGCGGTGACGGCGAAGCGTTCCAGGTGATCAGGCAGTACGCGGAGCAGCTTCAGCGCGCAGAGGGGGCAGCAGGATATCGGATCCTCGATTATTCTGAATGGATAGAGTCGGGAGTGCCCTTTTCGTACCGTTCTGCGAGAGGAAAGGTTGTTCTGGTTCCTGTTCGCTGAAACGTGAGTTGAGTCCTAAAGGCGCTAGTTCAGTACGAGGTTGCCCAGCATTGAAAGTAATGCAGTTTCGAAAAATGTCAGCAATGGCGGGATGAGGTAAGGCAGACAAATATAAACGGCAATGAAGCCGATCGTGATCGTGACCGGAAAACCGATGACGATAATATTCAGTTGAGGTGCGACGCGCCCGAGAACTGCTATTGCCGTGTTGGTAATGAGTAGCGTGACGATGACCGGAAGTGCCAGCAGAAGGCCTGCCGAGAACACGATCACCGCTGCGTTCGCTATGTTGGCCCATGATGCCCGGTGGGGCATGCTGCCGACAGGCAGCAGGTGAAAACTTTCCACCAGCGTTGAAAGCACCATCAAATGACCATCGATGGCGAGAAACGTCAGCAGGCCGAGAACGCCAACGAATTCGGAAATGACCGGAGTTTGAGATGAACTCGTGGGGTCGTATGTGGTAGCGAAACCGAGCCCCATTTGCATGCTGAGTGCGTTTCCCGCTAGATCGATGGCGCTAAAGACGAGTCGTAAGGAAAAGCCCATTGCATAACCAATCAGCATCTGTTCAGCGAGAATCAAAAGTCCCGCCCCCGAAGCGGGTTCAACCGCCGTAAGTGGATTCAGCGTCGGAGCGATTGCTGCAGTGACAGCCAGCCCGCAGATGAGTCGGAAACGTGTGGGGAGGCTGGCGTTGTTGAATGGGGGCGCTGCGGCGAGGAGGGCCATTATGCGGGCCAAGGGGAATACGAACGCTGCGATGATTGCGTTCAACTCGGCGGAGGTGATGGAAATCATTCCCGCTCAGCCAATAAGTTGCGGGATTCTTTCCAGAAGCTGGCGGATGTAGTCGACGAACATCTGCAACATCCATGGGCCGGCCAGAGCAAGGACGAGGAAGGTGCCAACCAACTTGGGGATGAAAGACAACGTTGCCTCGTTGATCTGGGTGGCGGCCTGGAAAATGCTGACAATCAGTCCGATTGCCAGAGCGGAAAGCAGCAAGGGGCCTGCCAACATGAGGGCAACCTCAATGGCCTGTCGTCCGATGGACATTACAACCTCTGGGGTCATGTCGCAAAACTCATGACAAGTGAGCCGAGCATCAGGTGCCATCCATCGACTAGCACGAAGAGCATCAGCTTGAAGGGCAGGGAGACCATCACCGGCGACATCATCATCATGCCCATCGACATCAGCACGCTGGCCACCACCATGTCGATGATCAGAAACGGGATGAAGATGATGAACCCAATCTGGAACGCTGTTTTCAACTCGCTGGTGACAAAGGCGGGGATTAGCACGCGCATCGGGACATCGTTCGGCGACTCAATTTTCGGTACGTTACCGAGGCGAGCGAACAGCCCGATATCCGTTTCCCGTGTCTGTTTTAGCATGAAACTGCGCAGGGGGACTGCGCCGCGGTCGACGGCTTGGAGAAAGGTGATCCGGTTTTCAGAGAGAGGTTGGTAGGCGTCCGTGTAGATCTTTTCGAGCGCAGGCGACATGATAAAGAACGTTAGAAACAGCGCGAGCCCGACAAGTACCTGATTGGGTGGCGATGTCTGTGTGCCGAGTGCGTGGCGCAGGATCGACAGTACGATGATGATGCGCGTAAAGCTGGTCATCATCAAAAGCAACGCCGGGATGAAAGTCAGCGCCGTTAGCGTGATCAGCGTCTGGATCGATAACGTGTAGGTCTGGCTGCCCCCGGCCCCGGGCGTGCTGGTCAGCGCCGGCAGGCCTCCTGTTTGTGCCAGAGCCGTCAGCGGAATGAAAAGAGCAGCTAGCGCCAGCCAGTGGGCGCGCTTAGACAGATCCATTGCGACGCTCGCTCATCTGCTTCAACCAGTGGCCAAAACCGCCTTCGCTTCCGTTTGCGACAGGGAGTTCTCCTTTTGGCATCGTATGGAGAGTTTTGATTTGTCCGGGAACAATGCCGACGACAACCCAGGTTTCACCAACCTCAAGAAGGACAATGCGTTCGCGGGGGCTGATCATGAGTCCGCCGACAATGCGCATGGGGCCCGTGTTGCCGAATGTGCGTCCGCCATTGAGGCGGCGGAGCAGGTAAGCCCCCAGCGCTAGCACGCCAATGATCAGTGCCAAGCTGAGCAGCATTTGTACGACAGCCCCCGCCGATACGCCGGGAGTCTCCGGAAGGGGAACGGCAGTCTGCCCCGAAGCCAGCGGGGCGAACAACGCGATCACTGGTGCCGCCAATAGGGCGATCCGGGCGCGTGGCTTGTCGTCGTGTACGGAATTCAATTGGCGGGCGTGGAGAATGGACTGCCCGCTATCTTAATCGAAGCTGCTGGTATGCGAAACCGTGGGCCGTGGTCGAAGAGTCAGCGGCCAATCTTTCGCATGCGTTCTGACGGGGTGATGATGTCTGTGAGTCGGATGCCGAACTTGTCATTGACCACGACGACTTCGCCTTGTGCGATGAGTGTGCCGTTGACAAAAACGCTCATCGGCTCGCCGGCCATCGCGTCGAGTTCGACGACCGAGCCGTGGGCCAGTTGCAGGAGATTCTTGATGCTGATCTTGGTGCGTCCCAACTCGACGGAAATCTGGACGGGAATGTCCAGGATCATGTCAAGCTCGTTCAGCATCGATGCTTTGGTGCTGTCTTCTCCAAAAGAGGGGAATATCTGCGCAGGCTGTGCACTGGGTGCCGCCGAGTCGGCCAGAGCCTGTTCCGCCATCGCAGCCGCCCAGTCGTCATCCATGCTGCTGTCGGCATTGAGGTTGTTGTCTTCGGTTGCGTCGGCCATTGCTTAACTCCTTGGTAATGCCGAGTCATCGGCATCGGGCGTGATGAATCTCTCGATCTTCAGCGCGTATTGTCCGCCCTGCTGGCCGTAGATGCCTTCGAGAAGGGGAATGTCATCGACGCAGGCGATGACCTTTTCCGGAATGTTGATCGGGATGATATCGCCTGCTTTCAGTTCGAGTATCTCTCCCAATGTGATGCTGGTCGTCGCGAGGTTCGCCCGTATTTCAACCTCTGCATCCTTGAGTTGCTTGCGAAGCATCAGTATCCAGCGTTGATCGGTCGATAGCTGGTCGCTCTGCATCGCGCTGTAAAGCAGGTCGCGGATCGGTTCGACCATCGAATACGGGAAACAGATATGCATGTCCGCCGCTGATCCGCCGAATTCAAGGGTGAACGTTGTCGAAATGACGATTTCGGAAGGCGTGGCGATATTGGCAAATTGCGAGTTCATCTCGGAACGGATGTACTCGAAGGCGATAGAATAAACCGGCTTCCAAGAACGGGCGTACTCAGTAAAAACAACGTTCAGCAACCCCTGGATGATGCGCTGCTCCGTTCCGGTGAAATCGCGTCCCTCGACGCGAGTGTGAAAGCGCCCGTCACCGCCGAACATGTTATCTACGACCAGAAAGACAAGGTTGGGATCGAAGACGAACAGCGAGGTGCCGCGCAGCGGCTTGGCCGCGACGAGGTTCAGATTGGTGGGGACGACCAGGTTACGAATGAACTCGCTGTATTTTTGCACGCGGATTGGTCCGACCGAGATTTCGGTAGTCCGGTGCATGTAGTTGAAAAGGCCGATACGCAAATAGCGGGCGAAACGCTCGTTGATGAGTTCGAGCGTCGGCATGCGGCCGCGGACAATCCGTTCCTGCGTCCCCAGATTGTAGGCACGAATACCGCCTTCGCCATCGTCTGCCGCCTCAGGTTCGTCGCTCTCTCCAGTGACTCCCTTGAGTAGGGCATCGACCTCGTCCTGGGAGAGAAAGTCAGTGGCCATTTTGCGTTACTGGATAATGAAGGATGTGAAGAGTACTTCCTTGACCGGTGCTTCGTCCTTCTTCGCTCCGTGGGCGAGGATATCGTTCATCTGGTCGCGAATTTCCTCCGCCAGTTTTTCCTTGCCTTCCTTCGTTAGCAGTTCGGACGCCTTTTTTCCGGAAAGCAACAGCATCACGTTATTGCGGATCTTGGGGGTGAATGTCTTGATCTTTTCACCGATGAGAGCGTCTTCAACTTCAACCGAGAGCACCAGTTGTACGTATTGTTCGCCTGCTTCCGGGGCGAGGTTGACGGTGAATGCGTCCATCGCGACATATACGGGGGCCGTCTCTTTCTCGTCCTTCTTCTTGCCCGGCTTCACTGTTTCGTGTGCCACTTCCTGTTCGTCGCCACCCTCTGCAGCATTTTTCTTCATCACCAAATAAGCCACCGCGCCACCGCCGAGCAGCAAGACGAGAAGCAGTGTCGCGATGATGATGATCAGCAGTTTCTTGCTCTTCTTGGGGGGGGGTGCCTCCGCATTTGCCGCTTCGGGTTTGGCTTCCTTGGCCATTGTCGGGACCTCGCTTTTCTTGTCGTGACCGATAGTCAGTTGTGTTGTTCAGTCGTCCGTGGCGCCGTCAAGCGAAAAGGTCAACCAGACCGCGGCCGCTTGTTGTCAACTGCCGTACGCTATTTGCCATGTTCCGGGGAATGCCGGCAAGTATAGCGTTATCGTCGGTGTCACGCGATGTGCCTTGACCTTCTGTGCCTTGGCCAAAAGCTTGCTTGAAGGACTCTGCACTGACGTTCGTCTGCCCGAGCGATATACCGACGCCGGCGAACATCTCGCGCAGGCGGGGTAGCGCCGTTTCGATGGTTTCCCTGACATCGGCGTTGGTCGAGACGAACGTGGCAGTAGCCTGGTCGTTGTCGATTCGCAGGGAAACCTCGATGCTGCCCATGTTGGGCGGATTGAGCGTGAGTTCTGCCGCTTGCTTCTGGTTCGATGCCAGCCACACGATCTTTTGGGCGAAATCGTTATTCCAGTGCGGGGCGCGTAAGTGGGTGGAGATGGATTGCGTGTTCGTGTCGTTTACATTCGCCGAGTGGTTGCTTGCCAAGGTGGCTACGGCAGAATGTGATGACGACATGGCGGGTGAGGATGGCGAAGTATTGGCAGACTGTGTCTTCGATGACGCATTTTCGTCTGTCGAGATATTGGCTGGGACGGCAAAAGTTGCCGCTTTCTTATCTGCCGGTTCTGTTACTGCCGTTCCTATCTCCTCGTCGAAGGAAACAGGTGATTCTGCTTGCGACGAATTAGCTTGTTTTGCGGCTAATGCTTCCCGCTGTGAGGAAATCGCAGTGGCGTTGGTAGATGAGGCTTGCGATGCGACTGCCGCGATCTCCGGCGTTACGACCGGGGTGGAAGGCGAAGCTTCCACTGGAGAAGTGGCCGAGACGCCCAGCGTCGCCAGCAACGCCAGCGCATCGTCGGGGGTGCCGTCCTCACCCGTTGCTGCCTCTTCGCTTACGTCCGTCCCGTCTGTTTCTCTCGACAGCAGATCTTTTCCGGGGGGAATGTTGGCTGCCTGGGCGAGTTGGCCTAGCAGCATGCTGGCAAAGTTGTTTTCCGTATCCTCAACGTTAGCATCGGCGGGAGCCTCTGCTGTTGAGGACGGAATCGATTTCGGCATGGTCGAGACAAGGGTGATAGCCATGGAATTTCCTGATAACCGGTATGCGTGCGATTTTTTCAGCAATATCCGTGCCCAATGCCCTGTTTCAGACCTCCTTGTTCCCGCGAGGGCGGATGGCAAATTCGTCCTGCATTTTCTGCTCCCGCTTCATCTCGCGTGCGTTTTCCGCGGCATGATGCCGTTCCGAAAGCGTATCGAAGGCCTTGAGCTTTTGGCGTTGTTGTTGCCATTGCAACTGACCGGCGGCCGTCTGCCGGGCCTGGGTCGCGACGGCGTTGCGTTGCGCGTCGACGGCGTCATCAATACGATTCAAGAAATGTTGGTAGTTTTGCCATTCGCGCTGGTTGATGCCACCTTGCGCGGCCTTCTGGAAACGTGTCGCGTATTCGTCGCGGTATTGCTGGAGCATATCCAGTTTTGCCTTGGCATCGCGCTCGTTGGCGATAAGACGGGCGAGGTTGCGTGTGGCCTCGTCGGTGCGCGTTTGCATCAATTCGAGGATCGTCTGCAAGGGGAACGGCTTGGGCATGGTTAGCGTTTGTTGACGAACAAGGCCCCCAGTCGCTCAAGGCTGTTGGCGTAGTCGGATTGCTCACTGAGCGACTGTTGGAGGAATTTCTCGAAAGACGGATACATGCTGATGGCCTGGTCGAGCATCGGGTCCGATCCGGCGACATAAGCGCCAACGCTGATCAGGTCGCGTGACCGCTGGTAACGCGAAAAAAGCTGCTTGAATTGTCGGATCTTGTCGAAATGCGCCGGTTCGATCAGGTTGACCATGGCGCGGGAGATCGACTGTTCAATGTCTATCGCAGGGTAGTGGCCAGCGTCAGCCAAAGATCTGGACAGAACGATGTGGCCGTCGAGGATTGCACGTGCGGAATCGGCGATCGGATCCTGCTGGTCGTCGCCTTCGGTCAGTACCGTATAGAACGCGGTGATCGATCCGCCGCCATCTGCGCCGTTTCCGGCTCGTTCCACGAGTTGAGGCAGCCGCGCGAAAACCGACGGTGGGTAACCGCGGGTGACGGGGGGCTCCCCGATAGCCAAGGCGATTTCGCGCTGCGCCATGGCATATCGGGTCAGCGAATCCATGATCAGCAGAACGTGGCGTCCTTGATCGCGGAAATGTTCGGCGATGGCCGTGGCGTAGGCTGCGCCCTGCATACGCATCAACGGGCTGACGTCCGCCGGGGCGGCGACGACGACGGCCCGCCGCAGCCCCTCTTCGCCGAGAATCTGTTCGATGAACTCCTTGACCTCTCGCCCGCGTTCACCGATTAGACCAACGACAATGACTTCAGCCTCGGTATACCTCGCCATCATGCCGAGCAGGACGCTTTTCCCGACTCCGGAGCCTGCAAATAGCCCCATGCGTTGTCCGCGGCCGACCGTAAGAAGGGCATTGATACAGCGGATGCCAACGTCGAGTGAATGCTCGATCGGCGCGCGTGACATCGGGTTTACCGGCCGGCCCTGCAGCGGGCGCAGCATATCTGAAAGCACGGGGCCGTAACGATCGAGCGGGCGACCTGCACCGTCGACGACCCGCCCAAGCAATGCATCGCCGACCGGGAGCAGCTTCGCACGGTCAACGGCACGACGGCGCGGCTGTGCCGGTTGGCCGAGCTTGGGTCTCAATGCCGGCGTCTCCAGTGCAAGTACGCGGGCGCCGGGGGAAAGGCCGTAGACGTCCTCGCAAGGCATGAGAAACAGACGCTCGCCATTGAAACCAACGACCTCAGCCTCGATCGGAGAACCGCCGGTCGGCAGAATGCGGCAGGAACTGCCCAGCGGCAGCTTGAGTCCGGCTGCCTCCATGACCAGTCCGTTGATCCGGGTCAGGTGCCCGCTCGGAAGGATAGGCGAGGCTTGGGCTGCCGCATCACGGCAGTTGCCCAGAAACGCGTTCCAGGTTTCCTGGTGAGCGTTGGGTTGCTGGCTCATGGCTTGTCGCTGAGCCAATCCTCGTTGACGCCGATGGCCTCGATTACTCGCCGCCATCGCGTTTCGAGGGTGGCGTCGACTTCACTCGCGCCGAATTCGATGCGGCAACCGCCGCGGGTGAGCGCAGGATCCTCGATGATCCGCCAGTTGTTATGGGCCAGGTGATCGCCCATATGTTTGCGAATCAGCGCTGCATCCTCAGGATGCGCCAGAAGCGCCGGATGAGCGGCGCCAGGATGAAGTGTGGCGACAGCTTCGCGGACAACCGGGAGCAAAAGCTCGGGCTGGTGCTTCAAGCTTTGACGGAGAACCTGGTTGGCGATCTCGATCGACGTGGCCAGCAATTGATCAGCGACCTTTTGATCGAGGTCCGTTATTGCCTGCTGCACGTTGTTCAGAATCTCCTTGGCATCGGCCAGGACGGCTTTGGCGTCGGCGATGCCCTCCTCGTAGCCGGCAGCATAGCCTTGCTCGTGCGCCTCATTGTGCATGCGCTCGATGTCGGCAGCGGTCGGCAGGACGACAGGTGGTTCCTCTGGTGCCGGAGGCGGTGGTTCGACAACGGTTTCCTGTAGCGCTTGCTCGGCTGCGGCTATTTCCCTGGCATGCTCTGCCTTCTGCTCGGCCTCGTCGAAGGCCGCGAGTTCCCAGCGCTGATAAGCGGTAAGTTTTTCTTTGGGGATGAAGCCGGCGGTCATGGCAACGGCCTTGTCACAGCATTTCTTCGCCGCCCGCGCCGCCTAGCACGATCTGGCCTTCGTCGGCCAAGCGGCGGACGATCTTGAGGATTTCCTTTTGTTCGTTCTCGACTTCGGAAATGCGTACCGGTCCGCGTGATTCGAGATCCTCGCGCAGCATTTCCGCAGCCCGCTGCGACATGTTCTTGAAAATCTTTTCGCGGAGCGGTTCGGAGGCGCCCTTCATTGCAAGGATCAGCGAATCCGACTGGATTTCACGCAGCAGTAGCTGTATGGCGCGGTCGTCAAGGTCGAGCAGGTTCTCGAAGACAAACATCTCGTCGAGGATGCGCTGAGCAAGGTCAGGGTCGTACTCGCGGATTGAGTCGATCACCGTCGTTTCGTTGGCCGTGCCCATGAAGTTGAGGATTTCCGCCACGGCGCGCACGCCGCCCATCGCCGACTTCTTGATGTTGGCCGAACCGGAAAGCAGCCGCAGCATGACGTCGTTGAGTTCTTTCAGAGCTTCCGGCTGGATGCCTTCAAGCGTGGCAACACGGAGGACGACGTCGTTGCGCAGACGCTCCGTGAAGTAATTGAGGATGTCGCTGGCATGATCCTTCTCCAGGTGCACCAGGATCGTGGCGATGATCTGCGGGTGCTCGTTGCGGATCAGTTCGGCGACGGTCGGAGCGTCAAGCCATTTCAGCCCCTCGATGCCGTTGGTGTCGCCACCCTGCAGGATGCGTGAGATCAGATTGGCCGCCTTGTCGTCGCCTAGCGCCTTGGTGAGCACCGAGCGAACGTAGGCCTCCGTATCCACGTGCACTGCCGCAGATTCCGTTGCGGTCTTGTGGAAGTCGGCGAGGACAGACTCAACCTTGGTGCGCGGAACGGTCTTCATTGCGGCCATGGCATGGCCGAGCTTTTGCACCTCTTTCGGCCCGAGGTGCTTGAGGACTTCCGGGGCGTAATCCTCCCCGAGCGCGATCAGCAGGATCGCGCTTTTCTCGATGCCTTCATCAGCCGCCATTGGCTCCTGTCCAGTCCTTTATGATGTTGGCGACGACCTTCGGATCCTGCTGTGCCAACTCGCGCGCAAGGTTCAGCTTTTTCTCGAATTCCTGTGCGGCTGACGGCGTGCTGCTTTCGCCTTCTTCCTCGTCAACAATGTTGATGGTGCCACCAAGCTGTGATTTCGGTTCGGGCTCCGGTGGGGGGGGCGGTTGCATTGCTTTCACCAGCGGAAGGATGACCTTGAACATCAGGTAGGCCACGATCGCGCCGATGGCGAGATATTTGAACAATTCCTTGGCGAGAGCCATTAACTCCGGATCTTTCCATGCAGGCAGTTCCAGCGTGGGCTTTTCAACAGTAGTGAACGGCGCGTTGGCGACCGAGACGGAATCTCCCCGCTCCTGGCTGAAACCGAGGGCCTCCTTGACGATATCGTTGAGTTGCTTCAGCTCCGGGTCGGGCAGTGGCTTGATGGCGCCTTTTGCATCCTTGCGGTGATTGACAACTACCGCGGCGGTCAGACGCTTGATTACACCGACGGCCTGCTTGGTGTGGCGGATCGTCCGGTCAACTTCGTAGTTGATCGTGGAATCCTTGCGCGTGTTAATTGGCTGGCCGACGTTGGATATCTGCGCCTGGACACCCGCGGCATTGATTTGTCCGGGAACCGGGGCGGTTTGGGTAGCCGGGGCTCCTGCTCCGGGAATTGCGGGTTGCGTCAACGGCGCAGTGGCCGGAACCGGGGGTTGGTTAGACAGTGCCCCCGGTACGCCCTGTGCTGATGGCATGGTGCTCGCCGACTCGCTGGTCTGCTGACTGCGGATGCTGACGTCGGGCGGCGTGGTATTCGGCCGGTGCGTCTCCGCCGTTTGCTCGCTCTGCGAGAAGTCGATGTCGGCGGCGACCTGGACGCGGTAGTTGCCTTGCCCGAGGATCGGCGAAAGGATGTCCTCAATACGCTTTATCGCATTGGCCTCGATTTCCCGGACGTACTTGAGTTGCGTCGGGTCCAGTCCGGCATCCATCAGCTTGCTTTTCAGCTGCGAGAGCATCGAGCCGCTCTGGTCGATGATCGTCACGCTCGCCGGGGCCAGATTTGGCACACTCGTGGCAACGAGATTCTGGATTCCGGCAATCTGCACAGGGTCGAGCGAGCGCCCCGCGTAGAGGTTGAGCATGACCGATGCGGATGGCTTGAGTTCCTCGCGGACGAAGACCGTGGGTTTGGGGATGGCGAGATGGACCCGCGCGGCCTGCACGGCGGAAATCGACTGGATCGTGCGCGACAGCTCGCCTTCCAGCCCTCGCTGATAATTGACCTGTTCGGCGAACTGGCTGATCCCGAATTTCTGGTTTTCCATCAATTCGAAACCAACGCCGCCGCCTTTTGGCAGGCCTTGCGAGGCGAGGCGAAGACGCACTTCGTGCACCTTGTCGCTTGGTATGAGGATGGAGCTACCGCTTTCGCTGAACGTGTACGGGATGTTCATCTGATCGAGCGCGGCTATGATAGAGCCCCCGTCGCGCTCGCCTATGTTTGAGAACAGGATCCGGTAGTCGGATTGCTTGACCCAAGTGCTGCCTGCCACGATGACAGCGATAAGCGCGGCCACAGCGACCATCAGCAGGATTTTTTGCTGGCCGGTCAGGCGGTCGAGGGCTGCGCGCAAGCGGTCCAGAGGGTTGGCTACCTCTGCCGTCGCGGGAGTTTCTGTGCCGATTGCCGCCATGCGTATTAGTGGTTAACTCTGAGATAAATCAAGCAGAAGGCGCTATTTGCCGAGAATTATCTTACTATTGTATCTGTTTATCGCATGGGATTTTCCACTGAAATGGGCGATGCGCCGCAATTACCAGCCCCTGAAATCAAGGCCCAGGAACTGCAACGCGCTTTTGACGTGTTCAATCAGGTCTCACTGGAACTGACACAAGCCTATGAGGCTTTGCAGCAACGCGTCGAATCGTTGACTGCGGAATTGGCGGTTGCGAACGGTGAACTACGGCGCCAGTATCAGGAGAAGGATGCACTGTCGGAGCGGCTCTCGTTGCTTTTGCACGCGCTCCCCGCCGGCGTGGTGGTTCTCGATAGTCAGTCAACGGTCGGAGAGGCCAATCCAGCTGCGATCAGAATGTTCGGTGAGACGGTTATCGGCAGTGACTGGGGTACCACAGCGAGCGAGGCATTGCAGCCGACCGACGGGCCCGATGAATGGCTGTTTGGCAAGAGGCGGTTGTCGATTGCGGAGAGCCAGCTCGATTCTGCCGGCGGACGCATTCTGGTCATACATGACGTTACGACTGCGCATGAACTCAAGGCCAATCTGGAACGAAACCAGCGGCTGGCGGCGATGGGCGAGATGGCAGCATCGCTCGCGCACCAACTGCGCACGCCACTCGCGACGGCATTGCTCTACAGCGCCAATCTCGCTCAGCCGGAACTTTCTGAAACCGCACGTACACGGTTTGCCGGCAAGGCGACTGAGCAGTTAAGGCGGCTTGAACGACTGATTCAGGACGTGCTCTTGTTTACTCGCGGCGAAAGCATCGGCCGCGAGGCAATTCCAGTAACGTCGCTGATTGGGGAGGCCGTTCAGACCGTCGAGCCGCTTTGTCGGGAGAAGAGCGTCGAACTTGCCGTGAATGCCAATGTCGGCGATACCATTGTGATGGGGAGCCGAAAGGCGCTTGCCGGAGCATTGCTCAACCTTCTCGAAAATGCGCTTCAGGCATGCGAGAGTACGAAGGAGGGGGCGCGAATCATCCAATTGTCGGCCGAAAGGTGCGATGCATGGCTGCAAATAAGTGTACGCGACAGCGGGCCGGGGATTACGCCCGAGACGCAGGCGCGGATTTTCGAACCGTTTTTCACGACACGGGGGCAGGGGACCGGGCTGGGGCTGGCAATCGCCCTTGGCGTTGTCCGGGCGCACGGGGGGGCGATTGAGGTGAATTCGCGCCCTGGCGATGGCGCAGAATTCGTCATACGCCTGCCCGCCGGAGAAGGTTCGCGTGCGGTGGGCGCATAAAACCAAACCCGCCGATAGGGAGAGTGATGGCTACAGAGTTACCGGTGTTGGTTGTCGAGGACGACCCGAACTTGCGCGAAGCCGTGTGCGACACTTTGGAACTGGCCGGCCAGGCCGTTCTGTCAGCGCCCGGTGGTGAAGAGGCGCTGCGCTTATTGGAGATGCAGGCGGTGTCGCTGGTCGTCAGTGATGTGCGCATGATGCCGATGGACGGCATCGCCTTGCTGAAGGAAATCCGCAATCGCCACGTCCACCTGCCCGTGGTTTTGATGACCGCCTATGCGGACGTCGACCGAGCGGTCGAGGCAATGCGTTCCGGAGCCTGCGATTTCCTGCTAAAGCCCTTCGAACCCAAGGCATTGCTGGAACATGTGGAGCGTTACCGGTTGCCGTCCTCAATGGACGACGACCGCGTCATTGCCAGCGATCCGGCCAGCCGCAATCTGTTCGCACTGGCGGCGCGGGTGGCCCAGACCGATACGACGGTTCTGCTGACGGGCGAGAGTGGCGTGGGCAAAGAGGTGGTTGCGCGCTATATCCACAACCATTCCGCACGGCGCGCCGGTCCTTTTGTCGCCATCAACTGTGCGGCGATTCCTGACAGCCTGCTCGAAGCGACGCTTTTCGGCTATGAGAAGGGCGCTTTTACCGGCGCGCAACAGGCACAGGCTGGCAAGTTCGAACAGGCGCAGGACGGAACACTCCTGCTCGACGAAGTGACGGAGATGCCTCTGGCGCTGCAAGCCAAATTGTTACGCGTTTTACAGGAGCGCGAGGTAGAGCGGGTCGGCGGCAAGCGGCCGGTGTCGCTGAATATCCGCCTGATCGCGACCTCCAACCGCGACATGGCCGAAGCTGTGGCGAAGGGTGTCTTGCGCGAGGACGTCTATTACAGGCTCAATGTCTTCCCTTTGCTGATTCCGGCGCTGCGCCAGCGGCCTGACGATATCGTGCCGTTGGCGGTCCGTTTCCTCGCCGAGCATGGTGGGCGCTCGGGGCGAAGCGGTCTGCGCCTGGCGCCTTCGGCTGAACTTGCGTTGCGCAGTTATTCCTGGCCGGGCAACGTCCGCGAACTGGAAAACGTCATGCAGCGAGCGGTCATTCTGGCGACGGGCGATACGGTTGAGGCGGATGCGTTGCATTTGCCGGTAGCGCTGGCTCCGGTTGCCGCTATTCCGTTTACGCCCCCGATGCCGATCGCGTCAGCGGTGCCTCAGGTGCCGACAGGCAGGACGGATAACATGCGGGACCTCGAGCGCGAACACATCCTGGAGACGTTGGCTTCGGTCGGCGGATCGCGTAAATTGGCGGGCGAGCGGCTCGGTATGTCGGAACGAACCTTGCGGCACAAACTCAAACAATACCGTGAGGCGGGGCTTTTTGAAGGTTGACAGCAAGGTCTGTCGTTTATGGTGCGTTTTTTGCTGGGAATGAGTTGAAGGCTGTTTGGAGAAATGAATGGATACCAAGGGTATTGATCAGATGTTGGGTTTGTTGCGGGCAACTGCCACGCAGGCGGGGGCGCGTGCCAGCGAGGCGCCAGCTGGCGAAGCGGGAACTACGGACTTCGCCAAAGTGTTGCAAAACACCATCGAGCAAGTGAATCAAACCCAGCAACAGGCGGAGGACATGGCGGCAAAATTTGCCGCTGGCGACGGCAATACCAACCTGCATGAGGTGATGATCTCCCTCCAGAAAGCTAACCTGTCGTTTCAGGAAATGGTGCAGGTGCGCAACAAACTGGTAACCGCATACCACGATGTTATGAACATTCAGGTCTGATCCGGACTCTTTTTCCGTCATTCATCAACGGCGCCGTCTGGCGCCGTTGTCGTTTACGCGAGGCCGCTCAGTCGTGCCTTCCTTTCACGTTCGACGTGGGTGATGTAGCGTTGGATGGCGGTCAGGCGTGCGTTTGGCAGGTTGATGTATTGACACCCAACGCGCACATAGCGTGCGCCGCTCCGCGTGGCGACATCGAAAAGGTTACGAACGCCCAATGTGGTGACCAGCTGTCCTTCTCCGGGCAGCGTGATCCGGCAGTCGTCCAGAACATCGCCGTTTTGAAGCAGGCGTGCTTGCTCCGGCGTGAGCATCAGACCGACGCCGCCACCACTGATGTCCAGCAGTGGGACGTTCAATTGCAGTGGCCCTTCGGAGCGCGGGATCCTGGTATCAAGCCTGATGGGATTGGCGATCGGGGTCGCCAGGCGGAAAAACTCACGGCGCTGCAGACGAAGCAGCTTGTCCGGAATGCTTCCGACAAATGCGGGACGTCCGGCGTGTTCCGTGCGGACGAGCGTGGTGATGCTGAACTGGATCTTGATCTTGTCGACTACCGTGGTGAAGATCAACTTGCCTGCACGCAGCGCCCTGGCATTGGTTTCTTCGTCGCTCCCGACGTCAACGATGAAGCTGTTCGTATCGGGGGTGACGGACAATATCGAACTCAGGAAAAAGGCATTGCCGTTGTCGAAATGAACGGTGACGAGCGCGCTTTTCTGGACAAGGGTGCGCAGCACCGCGAGAATTTCCATCCTCGAATGCAGCAAGTACTGGCTGTAGTCATCGATTTGTTCGAGCTCAAAGCACAGCGGTGTTTGTTCAGAGGGGCCGGATTGTTCCGTTTTTGGCATTGCAGATCCTGATTACAGAGAGCGCGAGCGAGTCTAGCAGGAGCGCGGAACGGAATCCATGGCGCAGAATGCGGTTGGTTTTGCTTGATGTGGCTACGATTCTTCGCCGTGATAGGTTGGTGGTTCCCCCGCCGGTCTGCCGCTTTCCAGTCGATAAATCCAGGCAAGGAGTTCCGCGACGGCAACGTAAAGCTGGGGCGGAATGCGCTGGTCCAGGTCGATCTGCATGAGCAGGGAAACCAGTTCGGGGGATTCATGCACATACACGCCGTTTTCCTGCGCCCGTGCGATGATCTGCTCGGCGATGAGGCCCTTGCCCTTGGCTACGACGCGTGGTGCGGCGTCGGTTTGGGCGTAAGCCAAGGCGACGGCACTTTTCAGTTCATCTTTTGCGGACATGTCTGATTCATGAAGTGACTGAGTCGTCTTCAATGCCAAGGGATGTTACAACGAGTCCGGCGTCGAGCATTTGTCGGCGCAGGGCTTCACTCTCCCCCAACATGAGGGTTCGCGTTTGGGGAGAGTCGACGTTAATGGACAGTATGAGCTGGTCGCCCCGGAGTTGAATCTGCGCGTTAACCCCGCCAAGGGTGGGAAGCCGCAAGTTCAGGCGGGTCTTCCAATGCTCCTTGATGTCTTCGTCACTCTGCGAGCGGTGTCTGTTTTCCTCTTCGATTTCCCAACGCATTTCCTGTCCAGGCCAGATCTGGCCTTGCCAGGCAAAATGCTGTGTGGCCAGTGCTTCCAGTTGTTGTTGGACAACGCCCTGGGTCTGGGGCGAAACAGGATGGTTGGAGGTGGCAACCGGCGAACCGGTCGGGCCGTTACCTTGGCGGGCATCGGCCTCCTGCGTTGTGGGCGGCGTTGATGATTGCTGAAGAGGGGCGGTGCCTGGAATTTGACTTGGCCCTGGTGCCTTCGGAAGGGGCTGCGTCATTGATAGAGGGGGTGAGAGTTTTCCTTGCGGTTCACGAAGCAACGCCTCCTTCGTGAATTGCCCGTCGACCCATTTTGCCTGGTGCGACTCATAAAACATTCCACTTTCGGACAGAGCTTGTTTCAATGAAGGCAGAATGTCGTTTGCGGTTTGCGGAGGGGCGCTCGCAATCGGCTTGTTTCCGTTGAGAGAGAGTGCTGAAGTGCGATCCTCCGTGTTTTTCCCGTTGCCTAATAGCTGTGCAATGAATTGTCCCGTTCGACTCAACGTTGCTGAGACCGACTCTCCACCCGTCTTGCCCGTTTGGGCCTCGTTGTGGGAAACAACGGCCAGCGCTTTCTTTCCCTCCGATTCGGTGACGAGGAGCTCCAGTGAGTCGCCGGATCGCGCGGAAAACGGGAGGGCAAGCGTGACGTCTCGCTGGTTGATTAGCGCCCGGTAAGTGCCATTGGGGAGAGCCGCCTGGATCTGGGCCATGACTCGCTGACCGACGACAAGGTCGGACAGGCGATCATTGATTTCCTTTGCAGGTGCTGCCGGACGAAGCGATGTGTCCGCTGTGACTTGTGTCTGGAGACGGCTGGCGACGTCGCCGGGAATCATGGCGGGCGCTATTTAAAACGAATTTTCGTCTTTGGGGGGCATGCGCAGGAGAATCCTGGCATGCTGCAACCAGTTCTCAACCTTATCCATGAGCGCTTTGTCACAATCTTGAATCTCTTTGAGAGTTTCAATAATAGCGTCCGAGCCGTTGTCTACCACATTGCCCGGGAGCGAATTAAAGAGTTCCTGCCTTTGTTTTTCCAGGTCGAGCAGCAAATCCCATTCTTGCGCCTCGCCGGCCTGCCGCATTTGACGACTGAGATCCAGAATCTTCTGGTACGGGAGATTCGGAAGGTCCGCCATGCTCAGGAAACCGACTTGCCCGGCTTGATTTCTGCCCAGGCCGAGTGGATTTCGCCCAACAGGTAGATCGCCTCATCGAGCGCCGCGCGGTCGTTTCGCATGTTGGCCCAAAGCAGGCGTCGGACAATATAGTCGTACAAGGCGCTTAGACGGTCAGCAAGGTCGCCACCCGCCTCGTGATTCAAGCAGGATTTGAGACCATTGTTGACAATGTCGATGGCCTTCGAAATGCTGGTGCCGCGCTGAGCAATGTCGTTCTGTTCCATGTGTATGCGTGCTTGCGCCATTGCCGCAGCAGCACCCTCGAACAGCAGCAGGATCAGGCTGTGCGCATCGGCCGTCATTACCGAACTTTCAAGGCTGACTTTGGCGTAAGCGTTGGCGGGGTTTTGCATCATGCCGAACATGGGCGGATATCCTCGTCTCTATGAAGAAGAACTATCGCTTGACCCGGTCAGGGAGGCGAGTTGTTGAGTCAAATACGTACTCGTGTTGTTCAAATTGGACAGGAGTGTGTCGAGAGCCGTAAACCTGGAGCGATAGCGGGCTTCAATCGTTTCCAACCGGAGTTCCAGCGCCTCTTGGCGTGCTTCAAGCTCCTTGATGATTGTATTCGCGCTATCGGTCGCAATCTTGATTTTTCCTGAGTAGCCAACCGTTGATTCGAGACTCGAGTTGTAGCTTTCGCCAATTTTGGAGACTAGCGTGGCGACGGCACTGGAGTCAGCCGCCAGCGCACCTTCCAGCTTTGAACTGTCGAGCGACAGCGAGCCGTCCGTTCCTACCGTAACACCGATATCGGATAGCGTCTGGTAGGCCGATGTTCCACCGGTTGTTGTGCTGTATAGCAGATTTCTTACAAGCGTTTGCGAGTCGCGAAGAATCTGGTTGCCTTGTAGGGCGCCTGACGTTCCGGTGGTGGCGTCATAGGCCCCCATCGTGGTCATCGTGCTGTTCGCCGCGTTGTAGGCTGTGATGAAGTCATTCAATGCCGAGGTGATGTTCGTCGAATAATCCGCTGCGACGGTCAGGGTGGTAGTCCCTTCCTTCACCAACTCGATCGTTACTCCATCCAGAACTTCGCTGGCGCTATTGGTGCTGCTGGTGGCGGCAATGCCGTTGATGGTGAACTCAGCATCTTGAGCACTGACTTTCTCGGTGAACTGCGTTGCCAATTCGCCGCCGAGGGTGATTTCGTTGTCCAGCCCCTGTTCGCCTGAAAAGATCAACTGTGGGCCATTTGTTCCATTGACGATGGTCGCAGTAACGCCCATGTTTGCGTTGTTGATGGCATTACGCAGTCCGGTCAGGGAATTGTTGCTGCTGTCGAGCGTGATCATTACTGAACGGCTGTTTCCTTCGTCGTCCGGAGTGGCGAAGTCGAAGGTTAGGGTATCGCCCTCACTGCCGACGGTATCGTCCGTCGATGAGAACGTCACCGATTCGAAACGTTGAGCAACGGCGAGCTGCGTGACATTCAGTGTGTATGTGCCGGCCACAGCGCCAGTCGTCGCGGTAGCGTTGGCAATGGTCGTGTCGGCAGTCGAGGCGCTGTAACTGGCAAACGTCGTCAGCGCCGTCTTGCCGATCGCTGTTTTCATCGCCGCCGCAGCCGTCTGCAGGGCGGACAGTTTGCTCTTGAGCGTACCCAAAGATGAAATCTTCGAGGTGTACGAAGCGACTTTCGTTTGCAGCGCGGTCAGCGGCTGCGCTTCGACAGCCATCAAATTGGTGACGAGCGATTCGAGATCCAATCCGGATCCCACACCAAGCGACGTGATGGTGGCCATGATCCACCCCCTTGATTAAGAAGACTCGTAAGTCTAGCAGCTCAAGCCTGTTGTTTGACGAGCAATCCCTTCAGCTGACCGATGGCCTTTGCCAAAGCCAGCATTTCCTCAGACGGGATTTGCTTGATCACCTCTTCCGTTTCCCTATCGATAACCTTGACAACGGTTGTTCCTGATTCGTCATCGATACTGAATTGCAGCGAGTTGTTGATGGGCTTGATGAATTCATTGACGTCGTTTACAACGTCCGCCAAGCGCTGTTCCGGACGGCTCTCCGCATCAGAAGATACTTGCGATTCTGTGGCGTTCTTGACGCCCCCTGCTTCGTCTGTACGGATGGCGCTGGGAATGTCGACTGAACGATCCGTCACCTCGGTGCCAGATGTCCTGGCGACGAGGTGCGGGATTACGCTGTTGAGGGACTGGATGCTCATGACGTGACTCCTGTGCCAGATGGCCAACGGGCGCAGTAACGTTACCGCTACTGCGCCCTATTGCCAAGGGCGGGATTATTGCAGCAGGGTCAGTACGCTGCTGCCCAGCTGATTGGCTTGCGCAAGCATCGCCGTTCCGGCTTGTTGCAGAATCTGGGCGCGTGCCAAGTTGGCGGTTTCAGATGCGTAGTCGGCATCGAGAATACGACCACGGGCGGCCTGAATGTTCTCGTTTTGCGACTGCAGCTGAGTTACAACGCCTTCGAAGCGGGATTGCAGAGCGCCCAGTCCGGCACGAGCATCGCTGACCGTGTTCAGCGCGGTATCGATCGCATCCATCGCGGCGGTGGCGCCGCCTGTGTCGGATACGGCGAGACCGGAGACCAGAGCGGAGAAGTCGCCCGTTACCGTGGTGACTGAAATCTGGTTGTCAGTTGACGTTCCTGCACCGATCTGGAAGGACATCGTGCTGTCCGTACCGAGAATCTGTTTGCCGTTGAACGTTGTCGCGGCGGCAATACGTGCAACTTCGGACTGCAGCGCCTGGAATTCCTGGTCGAGCGACGAGAGGTTGGTGGCATCGTATTGGCCGGACGCTGCCTGGGTGGCAAGTTCGCGCATCCGTTGCAGGTGGGTGGCCATGACAGCCATGCCGCCTTCGGCCGTTTGTGCCAGCGAGATACCGTCGTTGGCGTTGCGCTCGGCGACGGTCATGCCACGGCTTTGCGCGGTCATCTTCTCGGCAATGCCCAAGCCGGCCGCGTCATCCTTGGCGCTATTGACACGCAGACCCGAAGACAGGCGCTGCATCGACGTCTTGAGCGAGCTTTGCGACGTATTCAGGTTACGTTGAGCGTTGAGTGACGCGATATTGGTGTTGATAGTTTGTGCCATGATGGTCTCCTGCTGAAATACACTTTTTGCAAATCCGCCGAAGTTCTTCAGCGGGAGGCTTGTGCCTGTTCCAGACTACTGCTGTTCCAATTTCGGGCCATTCATTGCTGCCCTTGTTGCAGTTATCGACGTGTGCCAGAAGAACTTTAGGGCTGATAAGAAAAAAACTGTGTGCGGGGGGGGCGATAACTCTTTTTGCTTGTCCCTACCCGGAAAATAGAAGAATAATGTTGTTAGTTATGACACATTGCGGCGCCTAGGCGTTTCAGAGTTCTTTCTTTCGAGGTGTTTATTTATGTCGTCAGGAGTCGCAGCGCCCGGTGGTGACAAGGAGAGGGGGGCGCTTGAGGAGGTGCGGGCACTCTTCAACAACGGTGCGCTTCAGGAGGCGGCACAGCGTTTGGAGATTCTCGTTGATGAAGCTCCCGATTGCGCCGAAGCGTGGGTGTGGCTTGGGCGTCTGGCGCTTACTTTGCCTGATATTCCTGGGGCGCTTGATTTTTTTGGGCAGGCACATGCGTTGCGGCCGAACGATCACGAGATTCTCGCCTGGCTCGGAGATGCGCAACGTCGTGGTGGTGACCTTGATGCGGCGCGAGCCAGTCTTCGTCATGCTCACGAACTTGCTCCGGATGATCTGATTGTTGCCTGCAAGTTGGCTAATTGTGACGTCGATGCGGGCCGTCTCTTCGACGCCACCGAGCTGTTGTCGGAGACGCTTGTTCGCTTCCCATCCGTTTCCGAGCTATACCTTTTGCGGGGATTGACCCTCCGACAGCTGAGGAAGAACGATGAGGCGGAAAGCGACTTGCGGACGTGTCTGACGCTTTCGCCGGCAACCGCTACGGCGCTGGCCGTGTTGGCGGATATATGTCGGGAGAAGAACCTGATCGAGCAGGCTGCCGATTTGGTTCAACAAGCCGTGCGGTTGTCGCCCGATGATTATTATGTGTTACGTGCACAAGGCGACGTTTTTCTGACGCAGAAGGACTGGAAAGATGCGGTTTCGTGTTACGACCGCGTGCTCGAATCGTCGCCGGACGATGTCGTTGTCTCTCTGAACCGAGCGGTTGCGCTGGTCGAGATGGGCGATGCGCTGGGCACGATCGATGCGTTGGAGAAGTGCCTGACCGTTGGCGCGTCCGAGCCGTGGGTGTACGAAATGATTGGCCTTGTCTTCGCACACCGCGGGCAGTGGGAAGTCGCTCTGGAGAGTCTGGAAAAGGCCGTTGAGCATTCGCCGAATAGCGTCAATTCGTGGAATGTGTTGATCGTCGTCTATAACAAGCTGGGGCAGATGGAAAAAGCCGAGGCGGCCGCGAAGCGAGCATTGGAAATCAACCCCAGTCACGTGCCCGCTCTGGTTAACCTGGGCGGCTGGTATATCGACCAAGGGCGTCATGACGAGGGAGTTGCGTATTTCCAGCGGGCGCTCGCGGCAGATCCTGTCAATGTGGCCGCACACGCTGGTTTAATGTTCGGAATGTTGTTTTCGAGTCAGGCCTCTGCGCAAGATATTCTTGCGGCAGGGCGTTATTTCGACCGGAATGTCTGTCAGCCGTTGAACAAGCACTATTCTTTCGGCGATCGAGATCGATCGCCAGAAAGAAAACTGCGTATCGGCTGGGTTTCTTCGGACTTGCGTGCACACCCGGTCGGGGCGTTCGTCGCACCGTTTTTCTCACACCTCGATCGATCTTGCGTCGAGAACTACGTGTATGACAATTGGCCAACCGCCGACAACGTAACATTGATGATCCGCCCTCACGCTACGGCCTGGAGGAGTGTGCGGGGGATTGGTGACAATGCATTGGCCGAGCTGATTCGCGCCGACGAGATCGATGTCCTTGTCGATCTGAACGGCCATACCGCCGGACATCGCCTTGGGGTGTTCGCCCGCAAGCCCGCGCCGATTCAGGTCGAATGGCTCGGTTATCCAGGAACCTCAGGAATGTCGGCCATCGACTATGTACTGGTGCCCAACGACGAGTGCCTGTTGAAAGGTGATTGGTGTACGGAGACCCCGTGGGCCCTGCCGAATGCTTACGGCGTTCGCGGAGGAATGCCGGACGTGGCCGTGCGCGAAGGGTTGCCGGCAGAAGAAAACGGCTACTTCACTTTCGCCTGCATGAACCGTTACTCGAAGGTCAGTGCGGCGGCACTTGATTTGTGGGCTAGCCTCCTTGAGAAAACAGGTGATTCGAGATTGCTTTTGATTGGCCGGGGAGGAAAGGACGAGCGGACACTGGCTGAGTTGCGGGCCAGGTTTTCCGCCAAAGGGGTCGATCCTGCGCGATTGATCATTCTTCCTTCCCTTCCCGTGACCGAGTACTTTGATACCTATAACCGTGCCGACCTGTGCCTTGATCCGTTCCCCTTCAATGGCGGTACGACCGGTTTTGATTCCATCTGGATGGGTGTGCCGTTTGTTACGCTCAAGGGGGATGTGTTACACGCGCGGGCGGGATCTAATATCCTGAAATACGTCGGGCTTGATGACCTGATTGCGGTGGATAAACAGGAATATGTCGACAAGGCTGCGGCATTGGCCGGGGATTTGGCTAAATTGCGCCGTTGTCGCGACAATTTGCGTGGGCGCATGCAGGCCAGTCCGCTAATGGATTGTGCAGGTTTCGCCCGGGGAATAGAGAAGGCATTTCGCCAGATGTGGGAAAAATGGTGCTTACAGAGGGGGCAGAATGAACGAGTATGAAGTGATGGTGGAGGCGGGGATCTCCTTTCACCAGCGTGGCGAATTCGAGGAGGCGAACTCCTGCTATCAGCGTGCGCTGGCGCTGGAGCCCGATTCCGACAAGACATGGCACCTCTGTGGCCGATTGGCAATGGACATTGGCTTGCTGGAGGAATCTGAGTCGTTCATCGCGCGGGCGATGGAACTGGCGCCGGAACGCGCCGAATATGCGCTTACCATGGGCGCCGTTTTGGCGGCTGAGGGAAAGAACGAAGTGGCGCGTGAGTTCTTCAACAAGGCGCTCGAACTTGATCCGGGGCTCGAGGAGGCCTACGTTGGCTTGTCAACGACGTATCTCGCGGAGCGTCGTTACGACGAGGCTCGGGCGTTGGCTGAGCCTATGAGTTGCCTCGGCGGCGCGGTGGGCAATCGTGCCTTGGCGGTCGTTGGCGAGTGCGCTTTTGCGACTGAGGAACTCGCCGGAGTCTTCAAGTGGTGGAAAGCTCACGGTGCCGATTTGAGCGGGGGAATGGTCTTGCACGTCGGTTGCGGACGGGCCACCTTGTCGAGTCTGCCGGCTGTTTTCCAGAATGGGAACTGGGGAGAGATCCGGCTCGATATCGATCCGGCGGTCAAGCCGGACATCATTGCCTCGGTTTCGGAAATGTCGCCGGTTCAGAGCGCGAGTGCGCAGGCCGTCTATTCCTGCCACAACATCGAGCACCTGTTTCATCACGAGGTGCCGGTGGCGCTGAAAGAGTTTCACAGGGCATTGACGCCCGGCGGTGCGCTAATCATCCGAACGCCGGATTTGCAGTTGGCGTGCCAGATGGTGGCGCAAGACCGCTTGTACGATACGGTCTACGTCTCTCCGGCCGGACCAATCGCCGCCATCGACATGATTTACAGCTACCGTGGTTTCTTGCTCGACAACAACGTATTCATGTTGCACAAGACAGGCTTTACCGCGACAACGCTCAAGGACAAATTGCTCGAAGCGGGCTTCCGCTTCGCTTTTGTACGGCGTCTCGGCGGCGAACTCTTCGCGGTGGCGTTGAAGGATAAATAGTCAGTCGCCAGGCGACGTTATGCTCCTGGCTGATCTTTTTCAGGGTAGAAAATTTTTTCCCGAAGTCGCGAAAAGGTCTTGATGTAATTGTTGTCGTGGGTTTCGTTGAAGGCCAGTTTAAGCGCGTCGCTCATGATGGCTTCGTCTCGGAAGCGTGCAGTAGGTAGGCCTGACCAGGCACAGTTGAACGTGCTGTAGGTCGTTACTTTCCAGTCTTCCGTCGCGAGCATCAGCGACGCAATGCGCTCAATCAGAAAAACCTTGCGAGGGACAGCGCCGGGATAAGTTGTTGCCTGGTTCAGCTCTTGAGCCAAAGAAGAGGTTTTTTCTTCGCAAACCGAGAAAATTCGTTCGCATATTTCCAGCCAGCGTTTCCAGAATTTCTTGTTCGCGACGAAATAATTGCTGAATACAACTTGGCGAGCGTCCATTACGAGTGACCCGATGTCGACGCTGATTGACAGTTCTGATGCGACTTGTTTTGCCGAGGACATGAATCCGGGGTCGAAGGCTTCCGCCTGTTCAAAAGTGTTCAGGAAAAAAGCACCCATGTCAGCTTGCGGGCTGAAGGAAAATACGTCAGTGACCAGGCCCTTTTCGCTCAGGAATTGCCGAACGCTGTTACCGTCCAATCCAGTCTTTTGGGCAAATTTCGGCGAGAAAAATCCGTAATAGGCGTCATCGTCGAGATCGTTTTCCAATAAGTAGCGCCGGATAGCCCAATATTCTCGCCAATCCGGACGCTCATTGTTCAAGTTGTCCAGGCGTTCAGTGCCGGTAATGACTTGGGTATTGGTTTCTTCGGAATAGACGATGGTAAACAGCTTGACCCTGTCGCTAGGTGTCGATGCCGATGGCGTTTTGTCCTCAGACTGGAAATGAATGCTCCCATCTGCGCTCTTGCCCAAGCGCTTCAACTCGGCCAGGCTCATGTTTATGTCGTAGCTTCTGTCCGTCGTGGGTGAGAAGGCGTCGAGGTGGGCCAAACTCTCCCGGCTAAAGACAAAGGTTCCGACAAGGAAGCGCGGGTGGATGTGATAGATCTTTGGATTGAGGGAAAACAGGGAGGACGGTGGAATGCCGATTTTGTGCTCTTCGAGGTCCCCGTCGTTTTGCTGGTCTTGCGGATAGAACCACAAGGGCGTGCTCAATGCCAGAACGCTATCGTCCGACAAGGATTCGAGAAGGCTCCTCAAAAGCTCCTTGGCATGTGGTGCATCGAGATGTTCGATAACATCGAATAGGCAAATGATGTCGTAGGATTTGATCTGGGCTTGCGGGATATCGGAGGCGAGTCCATGCCAGATATTGCGATAGTATTTTTTGTCAAATAGCGCTTGGTTGCGGCAGGCGGCGAGATAGCCGTCGATGCCGTCGATTTCCCAGTGGCGCGTTTCCTCATTGGTTTTGACGATCTCGCCGAGGGAGCCCAAACCGAATCCGATATCGAGCAGGGTGATGTGGCGGGTTTTGTCTCTGGGAATGTGGCGCACGATTTCTTTGAAGCCGATCGAGTCTCCGCCAAAACGATAGTCACCGTCAGGGACAGGCTCGAGCAGTTGATAATTCTCTACGACAGGGGTGATTTTATCTGCGCTATCGTTCACTCCCTCTCGCAGAAATGCCAGCATGGCATTCATGTAGTCCTTGGTCTTTTGGAGGAAGTTCAGGGCCATGCCATCTTGCTCCTCATTGCGGTCGTGCCTGGTAAACCACTCGTCGCTGCGTTGTGCCCCAGCAGGAAGGTCTGCCGCGCCAATATTCTGTTTGGTTTTCTTGAAGTATTCCAGGCTCTGCGTTACATAATGGTTGATGCGAAAAACGTCGTAGGTTGGCTGATAGTCGGACATAAGACCGGCGGTAATTGGCCTCAGGTGCTCGTCCATCGTGCCATTCGCAGTTTCGAACAGGTGGGAGCGATTGGGAAAAACCTGTTCGCCTCCCTTGACGATGCTTTTTATGTGACTGTTTGCGTAGAAGGTGCTGTCGCTGTGGCGCGGATAATTCTCCAATAGCAGTCCTTCAGGCTCTTCGACATGCCCGTTGCTCCCGTAACATTTCCAGTAGACGCCCAGCGCTGACAGCTTTTTGTCCTTGTAGTCTGATAGTGCGTCGGCGATTGAAGCGCTCTGTGTCGGGAAGAGGAACTCGTCACCGTCGATGAAGGCAATCCAGTCCTCTTTGTTGCCGAAATTGGACCAGGCGTGGTTGTAGGCGATGATTTGCGGCCAGTCATCCGCATCGAGCGAAAACACTTGGATGGGGTACTTCTGCGACAGGCGAAGAAGCGTTTCCGTCATGCCGTCTGTTGTCTTGTGGGCGTAAATGTAAAACTGGTCGAACCCGACGGCCAGGTGAAAGGCTAGCCACTCGACGATGTAGGGATTGCGATTGCGCTGTATCGATGCGATGGCGGTTGTCATAGTGGGATCTGTCTGGCCGTTAAGCAGGTTGGGGCACTTTTTTGGCGGATCGAGATGGCGGTATATCCATGCAATGCTTCAAGAAATACCGGTCGTTTTCGGTTTCAGTCCATTCAGCAGCGCTTCGTAGTTGCGGACAAAGCGCCGTGTATCAAAGAGAACGCCCTGGTCTCGGGCGTCGCTCAAGCGATCCCTGATTCGTCGACACGCATCAGGTTCGGAAGCCAGAGCGACCGCCCTGTCTTCATATTCCTGGAGGCTGTAAGTGATCAGTTCAGGTAGCCCTGCAGCGGTCAGGAGGGCCCCGGCCATGCGTGAGGCGAAGCAGCGTCCGGTCAATGTGAGGATTGGCAGACTCATCCAAAGCGCATCGTTGGCTGTCGTACCGGCGTTGAATGGAAAAGTGTCGAGAAATAAATCGGCTAACTGATACCGGGCCAGATAGTTCGGGGGCAAGGTCCGGTGAGCAAAAATGATTCGACTCTCATCGAAGCCGCAGTTTGCAGCGTGAACTCTCAAATTCTCTTCGGCCCACTGGTTGTCGGATAGTAGCCACAGCACGCTGTCTGGTACACGGCGCAAAATACGCATCCATGTATCGAATATCTCTGGCGTGTACTTGTTGTTGTTGTTGAACGAGCAGAATACGAAACCGGTCGCCGGCAGACCACAGCTATTTCTTGATGGTGGCGGGGCACATAGGCGTTGGCGATCGCTGATTTGATAGACCTCCGGCATGTAGAGCGGTTTCTCCGAATAATAGTGTGCAAATTCTTCGGGGATCAGGAAGCGATCGGCGAGTACGTAGTCGATGCAGGGCAGTCCGGTCGTCGCCGGTAATCCTAGATATGTGATCTGTATTGGCGCAGGTCGATAGGAAAGCATTGTGGTGCGTGCGCCGCGGGTTTGTCCGTGCAGGTCGATCAGGATGTCGATTTCGTGATCACGGATCACCTGCGCTGCGGATCGATCGTCGAGTGAGCCAATCCTTATGAAGTGATCGGCTGCGTCGATAATCCGTTTGCGCAGTGTGGAACCATCTTCTGGCGACCAGCAAAACGCAAATACCTCGAAATTGCTTCGGTCATGAAGCTCAAAGAGCTCGACCGTAAGCATGGAGACGGGATGCAAGCAGAAGTCCGATGAGCAATAGCCAACGCGTATCTTGTCGTGACGATAACCTTCAGGTGGCGCAAGCACGGGCAGATTTGCGGGGATTTTTCTTTGCGAGTAACTCGTTGCTGCTGCCAGTTGCGCTTCCGGATCGTCCGAAAGGCTAAGCATGGCCAGCGCCGAGGTAGACTCCTTCATCTCCTCCGGTGCAACGTGACCCACGGGCGCATAAACAGGCCAGCTGCACGTTTTTTCCCTGAGGAAAACCCAGTGGTGGATTGCATCAGGTTGTTGTGGATCCAGCTCGAGGCTCTTTTGAAGGTTGCTCAGCGCATCGCCAAAGCGCTTCAATGATTCCTGCAATCGTCCTAGATTGTTGTGTGCGGCAATGATTATTCCGTGCTCGTCAGGCTTGTCGGGGCGGGCGTTTTGCACAACCCATTGCCATTCTGCAATTGCTTCATCGGATCGGCCTTGACGCTCGTAGGCAAGACCAAGATTGAAGTGCGGCTGAATGAATTTCGGAGCGAGATGCGATGCTTGCGTATAGGCCTCGATAGCTCCTGAAACATCGTTCTCGCTGAACAGCAAGGTGCCCAGGTTGAAATATGCAAAATGGCTGAACGTTGTCGGATTCCGCTCAAGCCACGTTCGATAGAGCACTATGGCCAAACTGCGTTGGCCACTTTGTTCTAAAAGGCTGGCTTGTTCGAGTAAACGAGAAAACTCCAGCCTGCCCGTCCATGCGAGATTGATGATTTCAGCGTAGCCGTCCATGATATCCGAGAGCGATCATTGCCTTGAAAAGACCTGATGCTGCAGTGTATCGGAGACAGGCAAGCGCTGCCTAGTCTGCGAGCGGGGTTCGCATGGAATTAGGAGATGTTTATTGTTGCCGTGAGGCTGGATACACCGAGCCTTTTTGCTTCAATGGAAACACGGTTTATGACGTCAGACTCGGGCGATGAAAGGGTGCCGCCTTTCATCGCCCATCGCCCTGTGTGATTAGAACGTCAATTGCTGAATTTGATCGGTCGTCATTGCGGCAACCTGACTTGGGGTCAATGCATTGACCTGGCTTGTGGTCAAGGCTTTTACCTGATCCGTAGTCAAACCGTCGCGAATTTGATCCGTCGTTAAGGAAGCAATCTGCGTCGTTGTCAGAGCCTGCAACTGATCGGTTGTGATGCCGCCAGATATCTGGTCGGTCGTCAGCGCCTTGATCTGAGTTGCGGTAAAGGCAGCGAGATCATCCGTTTCCATCGTGCTGACCTGGTCTGTTCCGAGGGCGGCGATCTGTCCTGCAGTCAGCGACGTGATTTGGGCTGTCGTCAATGCATTCAGATTGTCGGTGGTCAGCGTCGAAATCTGGTCGGTGGAGAACGCAGCAATCTGCGTGGCCTTGAGGTTCTGAATCTGATCAGTGCTAAGTGCGTTGATCTGATCAGTCGTCAAAGCCTGAATTTGCGTTGCGGTCAGTGCGCCGATGTTGGAAGTGCCCAATGCCTGCAGATCATCGGTCTCGAAATTCGCGACCTGGCCTGATGTAAATGCGGCGATCTGGGTGTAGAGCAACGCAGCCGCCTGTGCGGTGGTGAATGCGACGACATTATCGGTCGACAGCCCCTTGATCTGGGTTGCGGACAATGCGGCGACATCCTCAGTGTCAAGGACCCCGATCTGGTCTGATGTGAGGTTGTTAAGCTGCGTTGTGGTAAGCGCTTGCACTTGCGCGGATGTCAGCGCCTTGACGTTGTCAGTACTGATGTTCCCGATTTGATCCGTAGAGAAGGCGGCAACCTGAGCGGCCTTGAGGCTCTGGATCTGATCGGTGCTAAGCGCGTTGATCTGATCCGTCGTCAAAGCCTGAATCTGCGTGGCGGTGAGTGCGCCGATGTTGGAAGTGCCCAGCGCCTGCAGATCATCGGTCTCGAAATTGGCAACCTGGCCTGATGTGAAGGCGGCGACCTGGGTGTAGAGCAACGCTGCTGCCTGCGAGGTGGTGAGGGCGACGACGTTATCGGTGGAGAGGCCCTTGATCTGGGTGGCGGAGAGGGCGGCGACATCCTCGGTGCCGAGGACCCCGATCTGATCGGTGGTCAGGGCGTTGAGCTGTGCGGTGGTCAGGGCCTTGACCTGAGTGGAGGTGAGGGCCTGGACGTTATCGGTGCTGATCTGCGCGATCTGGTCGGTGGTGAAGGCGGCGACCTGAGCGGCCTTGAGGCTCTGGATCTGATCGGTGCCGAGGGCGTTGATCTGATCGGTGGAGAGGGCCTTGATCTGTGTGGCGGTGAGTGCGCCGATCTGA
>QKII01000297.1 GCA_003249625.1 Propionivibrio sp.
TCGACGGTATCCTCGACCTGATGCAGGATGCGGCGCATACGGTGACGCTCTACAATATTCGGCACATCACGCCGGAAGCCGTCAAGTTGGGCGAACTCGTGCAACTCTGTTCCGAACGGGTGCGTTCTGCCGTGGCGTTGCTGACTTCGATGGACAACGGGCCGCAAATTCTCAAGCTCTGTCAGGAAATCGATGACCTCGAGTCGGAGGCCGACCGCGAAATGCGCGGCGCCATGTCCCGGCTGTTCCGTGAAGAGCCGGATGTCCGTGAATTGATCAAGTACAAGGCGATCTACGAACTGCTCGAGATGGTGACTGATCGCTGCGAGGACGTGGCGAACATCATCGAAGGCATCGTCCTCGAAAACTCCTGATCGGCGCTGCCATGGATACTGTCTTTGTCAGTACGGGCGTCATTGTGCTGCTCGTCGGAATGGCGCTTGTCTTCGACTTCATGAACGGCTTCCACGACGCGGCAAACGCGATCGCCACCGTTGTGTCGACGCGCGTGATGAAACCGCATACGGCCGTGGCGATGGCAGCCATCTGCAACGTTATTGCCATCTTCGTATTTGAACTCAAAGTGGCCGCGACCGTGGGCAAAGGCACCATAGAGCCGACCGCGATTGATTATTACGTCGTGTTCGGGGCGCTCGTCGGCGCAATCGCCTGGAATGTGATCACCTGGTATTACGGGATTCCCTCTTCGTCGTCACACGCTCTGATCGGCGGCCTGATCGGCGCGGGACTCGCTCATGCGGGGCCGAACTCGCTGATCGCCAGCGGCATCATCAAGGTCATTGCGTTCATCGTGATTTCCCCCGTGCTGGGCATGATTCTCGGGTCGCTCATGATGGTTCTGGTGTCCTGGGTCTTCAAGGATTTCACGCCGAGAAAGGTCGACAAGTGGTCGCGCAGGCTGCAATTGCTTTCTGCTTCCGCATACGCATTGGGCCACGGCGGAAACGATGCGCAGAAGACGATCGGAATCATCTGGATGCTGCTTCTTTCCAGCGGCATGCTGAAAAGCGGCGAGCATGTGCCCTACTGGGTCGTCATTTCCTGCTACAGCGCGATCGGCCTGGGGACAATTTTCGGAGGTTGGCGGATTATCAAGCTGATGGGGCAGAAAATCACCCGGCTGAAACCGGTTGGTGGTTTCTGTGCCCAGACCGGCGGTGCGGCCACGCTTTTCTTTGCTACGGCGCTCGGCATTCCGGTATCCACGACGCACACAATTACGGGGGCGATCGTCGGCGTCGGCGCCACGAAACGTCTTTCAGCGGTTCGTTGGGGAATCGCCGGAACCATCGTGTGGGCCTGGGTGCTGACGATTCCCTGTAGCGCGGTGATCGCTGCGCTGTTCTGGTATATCGGGCGACTCTTCCTCTAGTCGCAAAAATGCCGGGGCGCGGTGGCAGCCCAGGTGGCTATTCTGCGGCTGATGCGGCTGTTCAGGCCGGAATGTCCGGCACCAGCATTTTTTCGAGCTGGTAGATCTTGTCCTTGATGGCCAGCTTGCGTTTCTTGAGTCGCTGGACCAGCAACTGGTCCTGGTTCGGCAGCGGTGTGGAAGCGAGGTGTTCGATGATCAGGTTGAGATCCCGGTGTTCGACCTGAAGCTCGTTGAGCGCGGCCCGTGTATCGGTGATTTCTGCTTCGGTCAGCATCGTTATGGATCCTTTGGCAACGTTTTGCAAGGTTATCTACGGCTAACTCAGAAGTGCTTGCAATCCCCATAACACGACCATTCCCAGGATTACAGTCCACAACGCACTCCGCGTTTTCCAGGCGACCAGTACGGCGAATGTGGCGGCCAGCAGGCGCGGAGGGTCGAAGGCAATGGTAGGCGCTCCTCCGGGAAAAAACAACGCGGGCGTGATGATCGCTGTGAGTACCGCCGGCGGGACGTAAAGCAAGGCGTGCTTTAGCCAATTGGGTAGTTCGAAACGCGCGATCAGGGCGATCGGGACGAAGCGGAGGGTGAAGTTGATTGCGCCGATAGCGATGATCAACAGCCAGGCAATCAGTTTTTCTTCCACAACTTCTCCGAGACAAGACCCGCGAGGATGCCGACGCCGGTCGCGGCGATCAGGTTAAGTTTCATCGGCAGGTTCAGGCCTACCGACGCGATGCCGCCAGCGAGCGCCGCATGGAGCATCGCCGGCTTGGTTATCACCGGCACCACAACGGCGATAAAGGTAAGCGGCAGGATGAAATCCACCGACCAGCCGGACGGGATCAGGCTGCCG
>QKII01000360.1 GCA_003249625.1 Propionivibrio sp.
AGGCGAGTGATCGCACAAACGGCGCCGGTGGCCACATTGACCAGCAATTTGTCCCACATCGTTCCGTAGATGTTGGTGCTGGCCGTGGCCGGCAGGTCGGCCTTGTTGAATTCATCGACGACGGCTTGCAGACGTGGCGTCAGGCGACCGTCGAGTTCGCCCATGTACGTCTGCTTGCCCTTGTAGCCGGAAATGATGTGCCCGGGTTCGAGGAATACGCCGCCGACGTAGGTCTTGGCCGCCAACACGTGGTCACGGCCGACGACCTCGGCGAGGATGTCCTCATGGCCCAGGCCGTTCTGGATCGACATCACCATCGTTTCCGGGCCGACCAGCGGACGGGCCGACTCGATCGCGGCACGGGTGGCTGCGGATTTGACCAGGACGATGATCAGGTCGACCGGGGACAGTCCTTCACAACTCGTGAAGGCCCGTACAGGAACGGTCTCTTCGGCGTCGCCAAACCGGATTTTCAAACCGTTTGCGTTGATCGCATCGACATGCGCCTGATAGCGATCGACAAAGATGACATCCGACCCGCCGAGCGCCAGCACGCCGCCGATCGAGCAGCCGAGCGCCCCGGCCCCTAGCATGCAAATTTTCACGGTTGCGTTCCCTTTCCCCTGCGGCGTTGTGTATTCAGAAGTTGGGCAAACTTTAGTCAGCGCGGAACCTATCGTCCATGCAATAATTACAATTCGCTTAATTGCGTATCGCAATGAACAACAACACTTCCACAACCCCGCCGCTGCTCGACGCAAACCTGCTCCAGCTGTTCGAACTGATCTACAGCACGCGCAGCGTCACTCGCGCCGCCGAGCAACTCGGACTCGCGCAGCCGACGGTCAGCATCTGGCTCGGCAAACTGCGCAAGCACCTCAACGATCCACTGTTCGTCCGCACACCGTCGGGCATGCAACCGACACCAGAAGCCGACGCACTGATCGCCACGGTACGGGAGGTGCTGGAATCGTTGCGCGCACTGTCCCAGCGCGAAGCGTGCTTCGACCCGGCGACCAGCGACCGCCGTTTCCGCATCGGCATGACCGACGCGAGCCACATCACCCTGCTACCGCAACTGCTCGCGCACGTGCGCTCGGTCGCGCCCGGCGTGCGGCTCGGCGCGGAACAGATCGATAAAAAAATCGCGGCGCGGCTGGAATCCGGCGAGGCCGATCTGGCCTTGGGTTTCATCCCGGAACTGGGCGCCGGTTTTTATCAGCAGAGCCTTTACACTCAGGATTGGGTTTGTCTCGCCAACGGCAATCATCCGCGCATCACGGAAACGCTTACGCAGGACAACTACGAGGCCGAAGGCCACATCAACATCGTCTCGGGTACCGGACACAACCTGCTGGAATCAAGTCTGGAACGATGCCATCTCCCGCATCGCATCGTGCTCGAACTACCCGGCTTCCTCGGCCTCGGGACCATCGTCTCGACCACCGACCTGCTCGTCACCCTTCCCCGGCATATTGGCGAGACGTTGGCGCGAATCGGCGGCCTCAACACCTTTCCCTGCCCAATCCCGATTCCCGGCTTCACCGTCAGGCAACACTGGCACGCGCGCTACCACAACGATCCGGGGAACCGCTGGTTAAGGGGTGTTTGCGCAGCGCTGTTCGGCCATCAGAATGATGAACACCAGGCTGCGGCAGGACACCTATAAGTCAACTTGCCGCCTTCTCAAACCACCCGGTTTCCGCTGACACGCATCAAAATCTGGTAAGCAGCGTGCGGGTGAAGTCACAACACTCTTGAGCCAAAGCGACGATGGAGGCAACCATCGCGCTGCGCTGCTCACCACGGTAAATCGCGACGTAGGTGATTTCCGGCAGCGTTGGCGCCACTTCGACCACATCGAGCAAATTCGCTTCGATGAGCGGAGCCAAACAGTATCTTGGCAACAGGCTCACTCCAAGCCCGGACACCGTCATGCCAATGATTGAAATCAAATTGTTGCTCGTAAGCACATTTGAAGGGGTGATGCCAAACGATTTGAACCATCTTTCATAGATCAGCCCCGAGCCGGACATATCGCCCTGGGTCAGAAAACGCCGAGAGGCCAACAATTCCTGCACGCGGTAATACACGCCACGTTCCAACAGACCGGGCTTGCACATCCAGGCGTTCTCCACTTGCCCCACCACCGTCTTCATGACACGACGGTCATCCGGCAACTCTGGCACGATGGCCAAATCCAGTTCATCGACAAGCAATTTCTCGCGGAGTGCGATGCTGCCAGCGACATCCGGCTCGATAACCACGCGCGGGTAGATTTCTTGAATTACCCCGACCAAGCGAGGAAACCAGGTCATCGCAGTCAGTTCGGTCAATCCTATGCGAAGGCGACGCTCCACAACCTCCGGGCGCTGAAAGCGTTCCACGGCTTCATCACGGTGCGCAAGCAGACGGCCTGCTATCGCGTACATCTCCTCACCTTTTTCCGTCAGTCGCGAACTCCTCAACGTACGGTCGAACAATGGCGTATCAAAAAGCGCTTCCAGTTCTTGCACGCGCTTGGATATGGCTGACTGGGTCGTATGAAGTTTCTGGGCCGCCAAAGAAAAGCCGCCTAGCCTTGCTACCCAATAAACCGCTTCAAGTTGTTTGAAAGTCAACAAAGCACACACCTTTTTGGTTCATGAAAGTGACTGCCCACCAAAAAATCCGAGAAAACCCAGCTAAAAATCTATTTTTTCGATCTGTTTTGATAATTTTATATCGTTTTACTTTATAAGACAGCGCTCCCAGAATATCCACAACGACACACCGCCGTGTTGTCGTTGCCAAATCATCTTGGAGAAGCCATGACTCAACTACTGAACCCCACTCGTCGCAAAACACTCGCATGTGGACTTATGCTTGCAGTGTGTTTCACCGCGACCTCGGCACATGCCAGCCGCCTTGATGACATCAAGAGCCGGGGTAAGCTCATTTGTGCCACCCTCTCAGGCTCGGAACCTCTCGCGTATCAAGATCCGCAAACCCGCCAGTATGTCGGCTTTGACGTCGATACTTGTGCTGCGCTGGCAAAGCGGATGGGTGTCGCTTTGGAGCACCGTCCCATAACTGTAGAGGCCCGAATTCCTGAGCTTGGACTCGGACGCGTAGACGTTGTTGCAGCCGCCATGGGGTACACGAAAAAGCGTGCAGAGCAAATCGCCTATTCGGACATCCACTACCAGATCCCTCTGAAAATCGTCGTTGCATCAGACTCGAGCATTACCAAATTCTCTGATCTGAACGGGAAAAAGGTGAGCGCAAACAAGGGCAGTACGCCGGAGTTGTACACACGTTCGAAGATTCCGGGGGCCGAAGTGGTTACCTATCAGGACAGCCCGACCGCTTTTCTTGCGCTGGCCCAAGGAAAAGTACAGGGATTTGCTATTGCGCAAGCGTCGGGTATTCGCTTCGTAGAGGAAGGCGCGGGCAAATTCAAGTTCCTCGACGAGAGCCTGGCATATGAACCTACTGGCCTGGGCATAAAGAAAGACGAACCCGAACTACTTCAGGCCGTCAATACGGCGCTCCGTGAAATGGAATCGTCCGGTGAGCTGGATGCCATGTGGAACAAGTGGTACGGCCCCTCGACCCGTTTCAAGATTCTGCGGGAGAAGAAACTGACCCCCGTTTCAGAGTTCTGAAACTCCTTCCTCAATTCTCGTCGACCGGAGCCTAACAGATGGTATCGCTCGATTTTGGCGCTGTACTGCAAGGGCGGTACCTCGACTGGCTGCTTTCAGGCGCGGCAATGACATTGATGTTGTTTGTCGCCGCCTGGGTCACGGGGTTTGTCCTGTCACTCTTCGTAGTTTCACTCAGGCAATCCGGCGTAAAAGCGCTGGAAGCCTTTGCGATTGCATTCGTCAGCTATCACCGCAACGTTCCCGGACTGGTCCAGGTCTTTCTTTGGTACTTCGGAGCCCCCCAATTGCTTCCAGAGACGTGGCAGGCCTGGATCAATGCTCAGGGAAGCGAATTCATTCTTGTATGGCTAGCTCTCTCGTTCAACACAGCCGCCTACATGTCCGAAGACCTTCGGAGCGGAATTCGTTCGCTCCCCCCCACACAAATTGAAGCGGCTCGCGCATTGGGAATGACCTTTGTCCAATCGATGCGTCTGGTCGTACTGCCCCAGGCACTACGCGTTGCCATACCGCCGCTTGTAAATCAGTCACTCGGTCTCTTCAAGTCAACGAGCCTGGCCATGTCGGTGGGCCTTGCCGAGATCACCTACGCATCACGCCAGGTGGAGAACGAAACTTTCAGGACCTTCGAAGCGTTTGCGGTCGCTTCCGCTTTCTATTGGATTTGTTCCTTTTCCCTGATGGCCGTTGGTCACTATTGGAGCAAGCGGCTTAATCCCGTCAGGAGCGCGAGATGATCGATATTCTTAAAGACTATGGCCTGTTGTTGCTGGTTGGCCAATTTCCCCAAGGCCCGCTGGGTGGACTGGCGCTCACACTCATCCTGGCGGTCGTCGGTCTGGTTGCGTCGTTCCCGCTCGCCGTGCTGATGGGAATAGCTCGAACCAGCCCCATCAAGAGCGTGCGCGCACCCGCAACGATCATAGTGCACGCGGTGCGAGGACTTCCCGTGCTCATGTTGATTTTCTGGGCGTATTTCATCGTTCCGTTACTCGTTGGAAGAAGTGTTTCAGGAGTAACCACCGTCATATGTGCACTCATTTTTTATGAGCTCGCGTTCATGGGCGAGGTGGTTCGTGCGGGAATCGAGGCGATTCCCAAAGGTCAGGTCGAAGCGGCGCGTTCGCTGGGAATGACCTATAGCCAGACAATGCGAAAGATCATCCTTCCGCAGGCTCTCCTGCAAATGACGCCAAGCATTTTGAGTCAGTTCATCAATCTCATAAAGAACACGTCGCTCGGCTACATCATCAGCGTCAATGAATTGACCTATGCCGCCTATCAAGTCAATGCACAGCTGCTTACCCGTCCCTTCGAGGTCTATTTAATCCTGGCTGCAACCTATTTCATTCTTTGCTGGCTGCTGAGTATCGGCGTCGGCAAACTGGAGAAAAAAATAAATAACCGGCGCGTCGCGGTGCCAAGGAGCGTATGAAATGATCAGATTCGAAGGTGTTGACAAGTATTACGGCGACTACAAGGCACTAGACGACGTCACGGAGACTATCGAGAAAGGTGACGTGGTTGTCGTTTGTGGCCCATCAGGTTCGGGAAAATCCACGCTCATCCGCACCATTAACCGGCTGGAACCAATCTCGAAGGGGCGAATCGTTGTCAACGGACAGGATATTCACGCGACCGGTGTCAACGTTAACCAGTTGCGTAGCCATATCGGTTTCGTTTTCCAGAGCTTCAACCTGTTTCCCCATCTGAGCGTACTTCAGAACGTATCGATGGGCCCGATCAACGTTTTAGGCATCTCGGAACAGGAAGCACGAGAACGGTCCATGGCATTACTCGCCAAAGTGGACCTGCAACACAAGGCCGACGCCTATCCTCCGCAACTCTCCGGAGGCCAGCAGCAGCGCGTTGCCATCGCGCGAGCACTCGCAATGCAACCGCCCGTAATGTTGTTCGATGAGCCAACGAGCGCACTTGATCCAGAAATGGTCGGCGAAGTACTTGGCGTCATGAAACAACTTGCGGCGGACGGGATGACGATGATCTGCGTAACTCACGAAATGGGCTTCGCCCGCGAGGTCGCTGATCGCATTTTGTTCATGGACGTTGGCGCCATTCTGGAACGCTCTACTCCTGATGAATTCTTTTCCAGCCCGAAACATCCACGTGCCCAGAAGTTTATTTCCGACATACGGCACGCCTAACCGAAAGTGAATGTAAAGAAAGAACAATATGACCTATCTCGCCGCATCTCTCTCACGAATCAAACCGTCAAGCACTATTGCCGCCACGCAGCGAGCACGCGATCTGGCTGAAAAAGGACGGGACGTCATTACATTAAGCACGGGAGAGCCGGACTTCGATACACCTGACAACATTCGTCTTGCTGCTGTCCGCGCGATTACGCTAGGGAAGACCCATTACACCCCCTCAAGCGGAATCCCCGAACTTCGTGATGCGGTCGCCAGGAAACTCTCCCGAGAAAACGGACTAAGCTACAAACGAGACCAGATCATTGTATGCAGTGGCGGGAAACACGTGATCGCCAACGCATTTCTGGCCACCCTGAACGAAGGTGATGAGGTCATCATCCCTGCTCCATACTGGGTCTCATACCCCGAGTTGGTAGCACTCTGCAATGGTACGCCGGTCCTGGTTCCGACCACGGCGGAAACCGGACTGAAATTGACGCCGGAAGCATTGGAAAAAAACATCACGCCACGAACGAAGTGGCTCGTTCTGAATTCGCCATCAAACCCGTCCGGTGCCGCGTACTCCCGGGATGAACTAAAAGCCCTCGCTGACGTATTGCTTCGGCACCCGCACGTCCTTGTGTTGGCTGACGACATCTACGAGCACCTTGTATACGATGATTTTGCGTTTTCGACCATTGCCCAGGTCGAACCCAATCTGATCGAACGAACAATCACCATCAATGGCGTTTCAAAGGGCTATGCGATGACCGGCTGGCGTATCGGCTATGGTGCCGGCCCGGAAAAGCTGATCAAGGCGATGGGAATCATCCAGGGTCAAGTGACATCAGCCGCAAGTTCGATTGCCCAATGGGCGGCAGTCGAGGCCCTCAATGGCCCCCAGGACTTTCTCGCACCACGCCGTGACGATTTTCGCGAACGACGCGATCTCATCGTTGCAAGACTGAATGAATGTGAAGGTATCAACTGCGCCCGTCCCCAAGGGGCGTTTTACGTGTTTCCCAACTGCACGGCGGTCTTTGGAAAACGCACTCCATCGGGATCATTGATACAAGACGATGAGGATTTTGCGCTTGAGCTATTGAGCGCAGAGGCAGTTTCTGTAGTTCACGGCGCCGCGTTCGGCACACCGGGGCATTTCCGGATTTCTTACGCATCAAGCACCGCTCATCTGATCGAGGCTTGTACGCGAATCAAGCGCTTCTGCAACAGCCTGACGACCTGAGACACCACGAATGGTGTTTAACCCGAGTCAAACCATTCATAAAAAAGGATCACGCCATGAGCATAGGATTCCGCGTTTTCTTGCAACGTGACTTGCCTCCGAAGGAGCTCGTCGATGCATATAAGGAACTGCCGGCCGCCAACGTCGCTGACTGCATGAATCGTCTCAGTGCAATGAGTTCAGCGATTCATTTGATCAACAAGCCTTTTTCCGGCTCGATGGCAGGGCCCGCACTTACCGTAAAAGTACGGCCCGGCGACAATTTGATGTTGCACAAGGCGCTGAACATGGCGACAGAAGGTGACGTTATCGTGGTTTCCAACGAAGGCGATCGCAGTCAATCGCTGATGGGTGAAATCATGGCCAATTACGGGAAATTCAAAAAAGTGGCCGGCTTCGTCTTCGATGGTCCCGTCCGCGACCTGGATGCGCTCTACGATCTTGGCGTACCTGTCTACGCCACCGGCACCACGCCGGGAGGTCCCTTCAAGGATGGCCCCGGGGAGGTAAACGTACCCATTTCATGCGGTAATGCCAATGTTGAACCCGGTGACATCATTCTTGGGGATCTGGATGGCGTCATAGTTATTCCCCGGCTTGATGCAGCCTCGCTTCTTGAAGCGGCTCGGAAATTTTCCGCGACGGACAAGGAAAAAGCCGAAGCTGCTGCATTGGGAACGGCAAACCGCTCATGGGTAGAAAAGAGCCTGGAGGAGAAAGGCTGCCAAATTCTGGACATGAAATACGCGGCCCGATGACATATTTGTGCAGTTAACGCCTTGAGGAGCCCTACTGTGAATAATGTAGAAAGCGTTGCCCGTCACTTTCCTCTTATAAATGAAATCCAGAATCCATCCACACGTGAAAAGGTCGCCGCAGTATGGATGGAGATGCTCAAACGAAGCACCTGGAAAAGCATTGACGAGGCAAAATTCAAGGAAGGCATGGAAATCAGTCTAGTCTCTCACGTCAACGCGGCGACCGAATCCGCCTTGGCAGTCAGCAGAATCCTAGCTAAGAACCATGGTGTCACGTTTGACGAGGATCTCATTATCACTTTCGGGTTGCTCCACGATGTAGACAAAGTTATCGCGTACGAGAGGGGCCCGAATGGCGAAGTAGTTGTATCAAAGAGCGGCAGGCTGATTCAGCATGGCGTAATGTCCGCCATACTCGCCCACAACGCCGGTTTCTCGGAGGACATGCTGCATTTGATTTTGACTCATACGCCGACACAAAACATGAAACCCGTTTTTCGTGAGGGCATTCTGTTCGGATACATCGACCTCTGCGCCTGGGAAATCGCCGCCAAATTTGCGAATCGAGAGGGGTGAGCAATACACCAGTTTGGGGTCTTTCAGCCATGGCCAGCGCAACGTAGCTACAACTGAAGCATGATTCCTCAGGTAAATGAGGCACAGAGGCAACGCGCAGCAAGCGACGTTCTGAACTGCGAGCTCGTTGCCCGCACGGCAAAAGCGGCTTAAGCTTGTCGCTTTTTTCGCAGGGTTTTTCAACCATGAACATCGAACAGATCGACATCCTGAAGCAACGCGTGCTAGCAGGAGGCCAGATCACGCAGGAAGAAGCGCTCGCGC
>QKII01000235.1 GCA_003249625.1 Propionivibrio sp.
AGCAGAATGCGTCCGCGTCGGAGGAACTCGCTGCGACGGCTGAGGAAATGGGAAATCAGGCGAGTAATCTTCAGGAACTCATGAGTTTCTTCCGGCTTTCCGATCATTCGGTGAGCCGAGAGCGCGCGGGCTGAAGGCGTTGATACGAGGCTTGCAATCGATTTGCCAGGCTGTCAGCGTCTGGTAGCCTTTTTAAGGTCCATCAGGGGAAGCAGGCGGCTATCAATGAAATACAGGTTTCTGTATTTGAATTAATAAGACGGTTGGTCTATTATTCGCGCCGCCATGACTTTGACTGTTGATTCTCGTTCGGTTCGTCGCCGGGGACGGCCGTGTAAACACGCCGCAGACCTTGGGGAAACACGCGAATTGCTGTTGCGCACCGGCGTCGAGTTGCTCACCGAGCAGGGTTTTTCGGTGACAGGGATCGACCAGATCCTGCGCCGGGTTTGCGTGCCGAAAGGGTCGTTCTACAACTACTTCAAGAGCAAGGAGGCGTTTGGTGCCGAGTTGATCGAACGCTACCGGGTCTATTTCCTGCGCAAGCTGGAAAGGCATCTGGGGGATACGGCGCTGACGCCGCTTGCGAGGCTCCGCGCGTTCATCGACGACGCGAAGTGTGGCATGCAGAGGTTCGATTTTTCGCGCGGTTGCCTGGCAGGGAATCTCGGGCAGGAAATGGGAACGCTGCCGGAGCCCTATCGGGCGCAGCTCAACGCGGTTTTTGCCGACTGGCAGGACTGTCTGGCGCGGAATTTCGAGGTGGCGAAGACGGCCGGCGAGATTGCTGCGGATGCTGATTGCCAGCAGCTGGCCGCATTTTTCTGGATCGGGTGGGAAGGCGCGGTGATGCGTGCCAAGCTGGAGAAAAGCGTGGCTCCGCTGAAGATCTTCGCAGACGGTTTTTTCGCAAGCGTCGTCAGACGCTGATTTTTTGCAGTTTTTTTAGACGATCGGTCTAATTCTCAGGAGAAGCAAGTGTTCAAGGGAATCGTTATTGAAAAGGATGAGGCGGGCTACCGCGCCGCGGTGAAGGATATCGATGAGGCGCAACTGCCGGAAGGCGACGTTACCGTCGCGGTGGACTATTCGACCTTGAACTACAAGGACGGGTTGGCCATTACCGGAAAAGGTCCGGTCGTGCGTAAGTTCCCGATGGTGCCGGGGATCGACCTCGTGGGCACGGTGGAGGCCAGCGACAGTGCCGAGTGGAAGGTTGGCGACAAGGTTGTGCTGAACGGCTGGGGCGTGGGAGAAACTCACTGGGGCGGACTGGCGCAGAAGGCGCGGCTCAAGGGCGAATGGCTGGTACCGCTGCCGGCCGCCTTGTCGCCGCGCCAGGCAATGGCGATCGGCACGGCGGGTTACACCGCCATGCTCTGCGTCATGGCGCTTGAACGGCATGGTGTTACGCCGGCCAAGGGCGAAGTCGTCGTGACTGGTGCAGCGGGCGGGGTCGGTAGCGTCGCAGTCGCACTGCTGGCGAAGCTGGGCTACACGGTGGTTGCAGTCAGCGGCCGGTCGGAAGAAGCGGACTATTTGAAAGGGCTTGGCGCTGCCGAGGTGATGGACCGCGCCGCGTTTGCCGCGCCGGGCAAGCCGTTGGCGCGCGAGCGCTGGGCCGGGGCCGTCGACGTCGTCGGAAGCCACGTGCTGGCCAATCTCTGCGCTTCGATGAAGTACGGCGGCGTGGTTGCCGCATGCGGTCTGGCAGGCGGAATGGACTTGCCGACTACCGTGATGCCGTTCATCCTGCGCGGCGTTACGCTGGCCGGGGTGGATAGCGTCATGGCGCCGCGCGAAATCCGGATCGAAGCCTGGCGGCGGCTGGCGACTGATCTCGACCTTTCCCGGCTGGCAGTGATGACGAAGGAAGCCGGTCTGGCCGAGGCGATGCCGCTGGCCGTCAAGCTGCTTGAAGGGCAGGTGCGCGGGCGGTTGCTGGTGGATGTGAACGCCTGATCGGTCGGAAGGATCACAAATCGGCGAGGGGAATTCCCTCGCCTTTTGTTTCAAGTGTTTCCATCTGGTCGAGAAGTAGCTGAAGGTCGCCGTGCAGTTCGGCCAAGGTGTCCGCCGGTAGTTTCTGCAGGGCATCCGGCAGCAGACCACGCAGCGGGCCGGGGGCCTGCGCCAGGCGCGACTGGCCGGTGTCGGTGACGTAGAGCCCGGCGACACGGTTGTCGCGCGTGTTCCGCTCCTTGCGGACGAGATCGAGTTCGATCAGCCGGGCGAGCAGGTTGCTCGCGGTCGATTGATGTATCGACATCGCGCCGGCCAGCCGGGTCAGGCTGATGCCCGGTTGCTCGGCGACGATGGAGAGCGCCCAGAGCAGCGAGCCGCGCAGTCCGACACGGTTTTCGACGATCTGGAAGTGCCTGCGGACGGACCTGAAGATGATCCGGAACTGCCGTAGCACTTCCATGTCGAGTGTGACAGCCTGGGCTGCCGGAGGGTTTGCGCTCATTATTGGGCTTTGGCGATGTGCAGCGTCTGTGTCGGGAAGGCGAATTCGATGCCTTCTGCTTCGAGTCGCTCGATCAAAGCCAGGTTGATGGCCTGCTGGGTGTCCATGTACTGGTTGTAGTCAGGCGTGAGCATGTAATAGACGATCTCGAAGTCGAGGCTGCTGGCGCCGATGGCCTTGAAATGGGCGCGGTCGAGGCGGGTGTTCGGCTGCGAGCGAACGCTGTCGGCGATGATTTCGTTGGCCTTGCGCAGCTTTTCCGATGAGGTTCCGAAGACCAGGCCGATCTGGAAGACGATGCGGCGCTCCTCCATGCGTTTCATGTTGCGGATACGACTTTTCAGCAGGTCGGCATTGGACAGAATCAACTCTTCGCCGGTCAGGCTCTGGATGCGGGTTGTCTTCAGGCCGACGTGTTTCACGGTACCCATTGCCGTGTCGATGATGATGAAGTCGCCCGCGACGAAGGGTTTGTCGAGGGCAATCGAGAGCGAGGCGAACAGGTCGCCGAGGATGTTCTGTACCGCCAGTGCGACGGCGATACCGCCGATTCCCAAGCTGGCTACCAGCGTTGTGATATTGACCCCGAGGTTGTCGAGGATCATCAAGACCAGCACGATCCACAGCGCCATTTCGCCGAGGAAGGCGATTACCCCGTAGTTCATCGCCGCCGCGCCGTTTTCCGATTCCTGTGAGCGGCGTATCTGCATCGTGCGCCAGCCACGGATGGCACGGTGTCCCCAGAAGCCGACTTGGGTCAGAAGAATCAGGGTGAATCCGTGGGAGATGATCTGCTCGAGTTTCGCAGGAAGCGACAGGTTGTTCAGGCCGATCAGCAGGGAGATGCCGAGCAGCATCAGGTTGTGCGTGGCGCTGACGACGTCGGCGAGCAGGTCGTCCCACTGCGTGCTGCTGCGCTGAGCCCACTGGGTCAGCTTGCGGGTCAGAACTGCCCTGACCACATACAGAACTATAAACGCGACAATGGCTAGCGCCGCTGCCGTCAGCAACTGTTCCACACTGTTCTGTTCGACGAAGCGCTGCAGGTATTTCATCATGCGGATTCCTTTTGTTGGGTGCGAATCATGCTATCGATTCGCTGGATCAGTGTTGCCATTTCGTTTTGCGAATTCAGACAATAAGCTGCGGCCGACGGGGCGTCGTGGCCAACGCGGATGGTCAGCCAGTCGGGCAGTGCGCGGCGGAAAACGTTCTCGTCTGTTTCGTCGTCGCCGATGAACAGTGCGTTGCCGGCGCCTTCATGGCGTTGAAGGGAAAGCAGAGCGTCGAACTTGTCGGCGGAGTTGGCCGGCAGCAGATTCACCACGCATTTGCCGCCAATCACCCGCGGCTTGGGTGACAGCGTCTGCACCAACGCGTCGATGGCCTGCTTCGCTGCCTCGCGGTCGGGGGCGGTGCGGTAGTGCAGGGACAGCGAGTGCACCTTGTCCTCGAGGAAGATGCCCGGCGGCAGGCGATCGCGGGCACCGTCGATCTGGTAGGTCCACGCTTCGGCGTCGGCTCGCGACTCGTTTGCTCCGGCGGCTCCGGGCAGCCCCTCGGCGCCGTGGTTGCCGACGATGTACTTGGGCGTGAAGTCGAGCCGTTCGCGGATGTCGGCTACCGAACGGCCGGTGATGACGGCAACGCTGGCGATCTCGCACAAGCGCCGCATGGCCAGGCAGATCGTCATCGGCGTGCGCGCGGCGTCGGGCAAGGGCACGATGGGGGCGAGCGTACCGTCGAAATCGAAGGCCAGCAGGGTGTTTCGGCGGATGAAGCGGCTCATCGCCGCCTCGCCTTGCGGGGAAAAGATGTAGCGCATCAGTGATTCTCCGTGTGGGTCAGCAGGCGGGCTTCGATCCGTTCACGCCGGCGGATGCGCGCGGCGTCGAGCAGCATGAAGCCGGCCCAGCGATATACGTTGTACTCGCGCACCGTGGCGCGCAGGGTGCGCATGCGGTCGCGCTGCTCGGCTTCGGGCATGGTCAGCGCGCGGTAGAGCGCATCGGCGGTTTCCTCTACATGGTAAGGGTTGACGATCAGAGCCTCCGGGAGTTCGCCGGCGGCACCGGCGAACTGGCTGAGAATCAGCACGCCTTGCTCGTCGTTGCGGCTGGCAATGAACTCCTTGCTGACGAGGTTCATCCCGTCATGCAGGCTGGTGACGACGCAGACGTCGGCACCGCGGTAGTAGCGGTGAACGGTCTCGCTATCCTGGTGCTGCGCCAGCAGGATGAAGGGCCAGTAGTCCGGACTGCCGAAGCGCTCGTTGATCTCGGTTTTACGCCGTGCCAGCCGCTCCTGGAAGTAACGGTATTCATCGAGTTCGCTGCGTGACGGTGCCGCGACCTGGATCAGCGTGAATTTTCCGATCAGTTCCGGATGTTTTTCCAGCAAGCGCTCTACCGCGTTGGCACGTTCGAGGATGCCCTTGGTGTAGTCGAAGCGGTCGACGCCAATGGCGATCATGCGGTCTGCGGGGAGATCGAATCGTGCGCGTAATTCTTCCCGGCACGCCTCGATTGAGGGCCAAGCCGCTTCTTCTGCCGGCTCTGGCCAATTGATCGAGATCGGATAATTCTTGATCAGTGTTTCCTGACCGTCGAGCGTGATGATCGAGTGCTCGTGCTCGATGCGCGTTTCCAGGAAGCGGTCGACGGTCTCGATGAAGTTCTTGCAGTGAAAGCGTGTGTGGAAGCCAAGGATGCTGCTGCCGAGCATTCCGCGCAGGATCTCCTTTCGCCAGGGGCAAATGCCGAATGATTCCGGGTTTGGCCAGGGGATGTGCCAGAAGGTGATGATCGTCGCATGCGGCAGGCGTTCGCGGATCATTTGCGGCAGCAAGGCAAAGTGGTAGTCCTGAACGAGGATCACCGGATCGTCGGTACGGGCGGAGGCGACCACCTTGTCGGCGAAACGCTGGTTGACGGTCTTGTAGTACTCCCAATCCGAAACGCGGAATACCGGACGTACGTGCGCGATGTGGCAGAGCGGCCAGAGTCCTTCGTTGGCGAAGCCGAAGTAGTAGCCTTGCTCCTCCTCGCGGGTCAGCCAGACACGCTTGAGCGAGTAGGCCGGGCGGTCGGGGGGGACGCGGACGACGTCGTGTTCATCGACGGATTCCTTGTCGCCCGAACCGCTGCCGTGTGCGATCCAGGTGCCCGAACAGGCGCGCATGACCGGTTCGACGGCGGTGACCAGTCCGCTGGCCGGACGTTTGACGATGATGCCGTCGGGTGTCTTTTCGTGGATATAGGGTTCCCGGTTGGAGACGACCAGCACCTCGTCGCCGCGCAGGTCAGCGTGCAGCAGGTCGCGGAGTTTGTCGGGTGTCCACGTATGCGGAGGGGTTTCCCGCGATCGATGCTCTTCTTCCATTTCCCGCAGCAGGGTCCGGAGTTCGTGGGCCAGCGGTTGTAGTTCCGACGTGGGATTCTCGAACGCTTTGAGCGGGTTGCTGCCGCGCAGTAGTTCACGTACGCCAGTGACCCAGCCACGCAGACTGAGATGGGCGGTGATCACGGTGATCAGCGCGATCACCGAGCCGAGGACGACAAAGAACAGGATCAGGTAGCGGCGGGTAGCTTCGCCGCGTTTTTCGGCGAAGCTGAGGTCATGCACAAGAACGAGTTCGCCAAGGTTCAAAGGTGGGCGCCGCAGTGGTTCGACAGCGATATGCACTGAGCCGCGGGGGAGCTTTAGTGTCGGCGAACTTTGCATAATGACCTGGTCGGCGATGGGGCAGGTGATTCCATCCGGGAAGCCGCTGGTTTTTTCGCGCAGGTTGCCCTCGTGATCGCACAAGCCAATGCCGAGCATGCGTTCATTGGCGATCAGACGGTTGAACAGGGCTTCGATACGGACGTGGTCGAAACTGATGATGCTGTCGATGACGTTCTCGTTGATCGTGTTGGCGACCAGTTCCGCCCTGCTGTTCAGGTCGTGGACCGTCCAGCGCAATGAGAACCGGTCGACCAGCGGCACAGTCAAGTAGGCCGTGAGGGCGATGACAAGAAACAGTGGCGCGATGAAACGGAACTGCAGGCGAAAGGTGTTCATGGCGGTATCTCCGTTGCGAACAGGGCAGCTTGGGTCCAGCGGGAGCCTCGGGTGAGGTCATGGATCATCGGCGCAAACCGTCATCCAGATAATGCCGATACCGCGGTTGTCGTGGTTCGGCACGAAATTACGTTCAATACATGGTGTCGAAGGCGCTGTGGCAACTATAAGCCATAGTCCGGCTGCCGTTGAAAAAACCGAAATTTCGCTGCGAATTATATTTGTACAAATCTATTCTGTCACCCACTGTGCAAAAATGTGGGCTGTTCGGTATAAACGTATAGGCGAAAGGAGCGGACAATGGCGAACCTGAATCTCGGGTTGGTTGGCAACGGGTCGATCAGCGCGCTGGTCAACGAGCATGGGCGGATCGTCTGGAGTTGTTTCCCGCGTTTCGACGGCGATCCGGTTTTTTGCCACTTGCTGCAGCCCGAAGGCCATGAGGCTGGCCGTGGCGCCTTCGGCATTGAACTTGTCGACTTCTCCCACGCTGAACAACGTTACGAAACCAACACGGCCATTCTTATTACAAACCTCTACGACAGTCAGGGCGGCTGCGTCGAGGTGACCGATTTTGCGCCGCGCTTCCATCTGTTCGGGCGGATGTTTCACCCGATGATGCTGGTACGGCGAGTGCGTCGGGTCACGGGAACGCCGCGGGTGACAATCAACCTGCAGCCCTTGGCAAGTTACGGCGAACTGGCGCCCGAACTGACCTTTGGCAGTCACCATATCCGCTACGTCGGGCCGGAACCGACCCTGCGCCTGACGACCGATGCGTCGATCAGCGCGATCATGGAACGGCGTCCGGTCTTCGTCGACGACACGATGACCTTCGTGCTCGGCGGGGATGAGACACTGCATGAGTCGGTCGAAATGGTCGGTCGGCGTTTCCTCGAAGAGACCCGCGGCTACTGGCACGGTTGGGTGCGCAGCCTGTTCGTGCCGGTCGAGTGGCAGGACGAGGTGATCCGCGCGGCGATCACCCTGCAGCTCAACGCCTGCGAGGATACCGGTGCCATCGTCGCAGCGATGACAACCTCGATTCCCGAGCACGCCGACTCCGGGCGGAACTGGGATTACCGCTATTGCTGGCTGCGCGACGGCTATTTCGTGGTGAACGCGCTCAACCGGCTCGGCGCGACCAGTACCATGGAGAAGTATCTCGGATACATCCTCAACGTGGCGGCGGGCGAGGAGCACGGTGTCTTGCAGCCCGTGTACGGCATCAGCGGCGAAGAGCACCTGCATGAAGCTGTTGCACCTGCGCTGGCCGGCTATCGCGGCATGGGACCGGTGCGTGTCGGCAATCTCGCCTATGAGCAGATCCAGCACGACGTCTATGGCTCGGCGATTCTCTCGGCGACCCACATGTTCTTCGATCATCGCCTGTTTCGCCGCGGCGATGCCGACCTGTTCCGCCGGCTCGAACCGCTGGGGGCGAAGGCGCAGGCGAATTTCGATCAACCGGACGCCGGGATCTGGGAACTGCGCGGCCGTACCCGCGTGCACACCTATTCGAGCGTGACCTGCTGGGCCGCCTGCGATCGCCTTTCGCGCATCGCCCGCCAGTTGAAGCTGAGCGACCGCGAGACTTATTGGCGCGAAGAGGCCAACCGGATGCACCGCATCATCTGCAAGGAAGCTTGGAGCGAAAAGAAACAGGCCTTCGTCGCCGCCTGGGGCGACGACGCGCTCGACGCCAGCATGCTGCTGCTGCACGAATTCGGCTTTCTCTCCGCGTGCGATCCGCGCTTCGTCTCGACGGTTGCAGCCATCGAATCCGAACTCAAGCATGGCGATTTCATCTACCGCTATGTCGAGCAGGACGATTTCGGCACGCCAGACAACGCCTTCCTCGTCTGTACGTTCTGGTACGTCTATGCCTTGCAGGCCTTGGGGCGCAAGGATGAAGCGCGCCAGATCTTCGAAACGCTGCTCAGCCGCTGCAACCCGCAGGGTCTGCTGGCCGAGGATTACTGCAGCCGAACGGGCGAACTGTGGGGGAATTTTGTACAGACCTACAGCATGGTCGGCCTGATCAACTGCGCGTTGCGTCTCTCCCGGCGCTGGGACCAGGCGTACTGACCTAT
>QKII01000248.1 GCA_003249625.1 Propionivibrio sp.
TTTTGGAGAATCAACGGCAGTGCCGGGTTGTCGTTGTCGTTGCGCCAGATCAGATGCAATTCGCTGCGAATACCTTCCTCGAGCGCAATCGGGCGATACACAGTGTGTTCAAAGTGCAGCTGACTGGCGCTTTGGGGGACCAAGGCTACGCCCAATCCGGCATTCACCAGCGCCAGCATGGTCAGCGTGGAGCCCACCGCTTGCACGTAATGCGGTTCAACCTGAGCTGTGCGGAACATTCCGGCAAGCATTTCATAGAACGGCTGCCAACCGGTAAACGAATAGGCGATGAACGGTTGCTGATGCAAGGCCTGCAGCGTGATCTCGCTGCGGCCGGCCAGTGGATGCCCCGCTGGAGTAGCCAACACAAAAGGCTCTCGCAGCAGAGGGCGGCTCTCAAAGTCTTTCTGTCCCAAGGTCGAACGTACGATACCCAGATCAATCTGCCGCGTGCGCAGTGCTTGCAACTGCTCGAAGCTGGGCAACTCACGCAGGGTGATGTGAATATCGGAGTGACTGCCATGCAGATCGGCCACCACGTGTGGCAGCGGTGCATAGGCAGCGCTGGCAACATGGCCGATAGTCACTGCACCGACATCGCCCTGGGCGATTTTCCGCGCGGCCAGCACGGCACTGTGGGCACGCTCCAACAGGCTTTGCGCCTCGATGTAAAACGCGCGTCCAGCGGCGGTCAGTTGTACCGAGCGGTTGGTCCGGTTCAGCAGTCGCACGCCAAGTTGATGTTCCAGGAGCTGAATCTGCCGCGTCAGCGGCGGCTGCGTCATGTTCAGGCGTTCGGCGGCGCGACGGAAATTGAGTTCGGTCGCGACGGCGACGAAGCTGCGAAGTTGCCCAAGTTCCATGAATGATTCAAGTTAGGTATCAAATAATCGTCACTATAGATTAGACAGGTATCGATGGCGTATCCATCATGCGGACATTCATTTTTGTGTTGATCAACCTGCATGGAGTCGATTTCGATGAGCCCTGCCACCCCAACCGCTCCCTTTCTTCCGGACAGCATCTGCTGGATCAAGTTGACGTCCGTCAATCTGCCACTCAAAACAGCGGTGAGCGATGCCAAAGTCCTCACTGGCCGCCAGTCCGCGCTGAAGGATGTGGCGCTGCTCTTCGCCGAAATCGAAACGACGGACGGTCATCGCGGGCTGGGTTTTACCTACACCCTGCGCACTGGCGGCCCGGCTCAGTTTGCGCATGCGTCTGAAGTGGCACCTTTGCTGATCGGTGAAGATCCCAACGATATCGGCCGCCTGTGGGGCAGGCTGGTGTGGGCGAGTGCATCGGTCGGACGCGGCGGTCTGGCGACGCAGGCCATTGCTGCCCTCGATACGGCACTGTGGGATCTGAAAGCCAAGCGAGCGGGCCTGTCGCTAGCCAAGCTGCTGGGCGCACATCGTGACCGCGTGCGTTGTTACAACACATCGGGCGGCTACCTGCAGGCGTCGGTCGAGGAGATTCTGGAAAAATCCAACGAGTCACTGGCGCGCGGCATCGGTGGTATCAAAATGAAAGTCGGGCACCCGGACCGGGCGCGGGATTTGGCTCGCGTCGCTGCCGTACGCAAGCATATCGGCGATCATGTACCGCTGATGGTGGATGTGAACCAGCAGTGGGATCGCACCACGGCCCTGCGCATGGGTACGGCGATGGAACAATTCAATCTGGAATGGCTGGAAGAACCGCTGGATGCCTACGATGTCGAGGGACATGCGGCGTTGGCGGAACGGTTGGTTACTCCCGTCGGCACGGGGGAGATGCTGAGCAGTGTTGGCGAGGTCGCAGCCTACATCAAGCGCGGCGCGAGTGATCTGGTGATGCACGATGCTCCGCGTGTCGGAGGGATCACGCCATTCCTGAAAGTGGCAGCGATGGCTGAGGACGCCGGCCTGGTAATGGCGCCGCATTTCGTGATGGAAATCCATCTGCAATTGGCAGCTGCCTACCCACATGCGGCGTGGGTAGAGCATTTCGAATGGCTGGAACCTGCTTTCAATGAGCGGATGGAAATTCGCGATGGCCACATGATCGTGCCGAATCGGCCTGGGCTGGGTCTCTCCCTGAGCGACCGGCTTGGCGTATGGACTGTGGCGAAGAATGAGTTCGGCAAGCGCGCCTGAACAACCACGCGACCACCGTCAGTGGTAATCGGGAGGGGCGACGTTTAAAGTCGGAGAAGAATCGGGGCGGTATCGCACAGCATGTGATTTGTCCTGAAGCGACGACGAACGGGGGCCTGTTGTTTCAGTGGGCATTCCCGTCGTCGGCGACGAGAACTGCATTATTGTTGTGCCAAAAAGTCCTCTGCGATACGGCGAAAGGCGGTCAGTGTTGGATTCTGATTGTCAGTTCCTCATGCCATGCGCCCACCGGTAAACGCTTCCGTGCCGGCGAGCGGACGGAAGATTACGTCTTCGAATCGCAGCGGGGATTTCCGACGAAGTTATCGGTCCGTTGATCGGAACGAATAGGTAGCCGCAAGCGGTACGCTCCTCGTGCTTGTGGTTCGATGCCAGTTTGGGGAACGGGTGTTGCGGTCGTGTGTGGTATGTGTTGCGCG
>QKII01000423.1 GCA_003249625.1 Propionivibrio sp.
CGCATCCGGTTAACGTGCTGCACGAAGGACATTCCGGTGTGCTTGCGAAAATAGCGGGAAAAGGTTGTCACGCTTTGCTTGGCCAGATCAGCCACTTCCGCTTCGCGCAGATCGCTGGCCAGATTCTGATCGATATACGAAAGAACCTGATTGATGGTCGAGGACATGTAAGCGTTGGGATCTAGCGAGAAGCGGTGGCTGGCCAGTTGCCGACGCTGCTCATCCTGCACAAGCAGTTCAAGCAGCGAGAGGAACAGCGTAATACGACGAATTCCCGTGGCATCAAGCAGTTCCTCCATAAAGGGCCGGGCCTTCCGGCCTGTGTCTGCAGAGAAAACGACCCCGCGCTTCGACTCGGCAATCAGCGCCTCGAACATGCGCAACTCTGGAAACGCCATGACGCGCTGGTTGAGGAATTCATCCGAAAACTGGGCGATCAGGTTACGCCGCTCGACGGCCTTTCCTTCGGGCAGTTCACTAACCCAGTTATGGGGCAGATTGGGAGCCATGAACACAAGATTGCCCGGCTCGAAGCGGCCGACGAAGTCGCCGACGAAATATTGACCGGAGGTTTCGGTGATCAACTGAATCTCGAACTCAGGATGGAAATGCCAGCGGACTGTCCGGAACGGATAGCCATGCCCCCACACCTTGAACGATTCGTGCTGTGCAACATCGACCACTTCCAGATCCGGTTTCATTCGTACCCCTCTTTTGAATCGGCCATTCGGCCTGTCGGACTCGCGTGCTCCGTCTTGCGGAACCGGGTCGTTTTATCGTGGTTCGACTTTATGACGGGGGGACAGGCTTTTCAACCACGCGACAAACCTCGCGTTGATACTATTTTGCGCCCCCTTGGAAACGTGCAGTCGTGCAACCCGTTCAAGTCACGAACTCACCTGTTTTGCATACGACTTGACCAGCGACCATTGCCGCCGGCTCACCGGCAGGCGTTCGGGAATGCCACGCAGCAGCGCCTGCCATTGTGCCTCCGCTTCATCGCCCGCGCATTTCTCGAAGCCGGTAATTGCGTCCCGGGCGACCAGTACGCTGCGATGCAGGCGGATGAAGCGTTCGGAGAACTCCTGCTCAAGGCGCGTCAACGATTCGTCCAGCAGGTATTCGCGGGCCGCCGTCCGCGCCGTCACGTACTTCAAGTCGGCTTTCAGATACAGAACGTCATGCACGGGTATCAGCAACATTCGGCCGCGTTCATTACAGGAAAGGTGGGTGCGCGCCCCTTGCTGCAGCTCGGCGAGAACCTGCTGTGGAGGTGGACGAGCACTTCGGACCTTCTGCAGGGCGGCCGCCAGACGCTGAGCACGGACCGGCTTGACCAGGTAGTCAATTGCGTTGAGTTCGAAAGCCTGGACCGCGTAGCTGTCGTAGGCCGTCACAAAGATGATGGCAGGGGGATTGTCCAGCCGCCCGACGTGTCGGGCCAGTTCGATGCCGTCCATCTTCGGCATGCGGATGTCAATCAGCATCACGTCCGGCCGGCGCTCCTTCAACGATTCCGCAGCAACGACACCGTTGCTGGCCTCGGCAATCACCTCGTTCGGCACGTCGACAGCCACATCGGCCAACAGGTCGCGCAGACGCACGCGCGCCAGGGTTTCGTCATCGACGATCAGCACTGAGAGAGTCGGCAATTGGTTTGCGGTCATGATTTCCGGCACGGCAGGGCGATATGCACACGGTATTCCCGTACTCCATCGGGAGAAACGGTTTCGCCCGCCTCCAGGCGAGCTTCGAGATCATAGTACAACGTCAAGCGCTCGCGAATATTCGCCAACGCCATGTGATTGCCTTTCACCGAATCACCGCCGCACGGATTGGCCAGATCGATGTGCAGTTCGTCGCCGCGGCGGGCAAAGGCGATGCGCACGGTACCGGGCTCACCGGACGGCTCGATGCCGTGATAGACGGCGTTCTCGAGCAGCGGCTGCAGCATCAGAGGCGGCACCTTCACATCGGCCGGCACGTCGTTCACCTCCCACATCACCGTCAGCCGGTCGCCGAGCCGCAGCTTTTCCAGTTCGAGATACTGGCGGCAAAGCGCAATCTCGTCGCCAAGCGGCAGCAGCTCGCGATGATCCCGCATCAGTACCCGAAAGAGATCCGCCAGCTCTTCCAGCGCCGACTCGGCCCGCCGCGGATCGGAACGAATCAGCGACAGAACGGCATTCAGGCTATTGAACAGGAAATGTGGCCGGATACGCGCCGTCAGCGCCTGCAGGCGCGCTTCGTTCACGGCCGGCGACAACCCGCGGGAGCGCAGATAAAAATAGAACAGCATTGCCCCCGCGCCGAGCGCACCGAGCAGACCGGCACGCGCAATACGCGAGGCGCCGCCCTCGTCGAAGCCCATGAAGTGCCAGTAATCGGCCAGCAGCATCGCGGTCACGGCCGAGAGAATGCACACGGCCAGTTGCCCGAAATACAACGGCAGCCGGCGAACAGCTCTGGCGAGCAGCGCCAGCAAGCACAGGTTGAGCAACAGCAGGGGCTGTACCGAGGCCGCCATGTCGACGAAGCGCTGCATCCAGTCGCCAAGATCACGGCTCTGCACCAACGCAGCCACCATCGCGAGCAGGTTGACGCCCAGCAGGATGCGCAGCATCACGCCGAGGTTACGGAAGTCCGGAAGCGGCTGGCCTGCGAGGTTATGCTTTATACTTGCCATCTCTACGAGTGGAGCCTGTCCAGGTTCCCGAATTCTAGCCCAAGCCCTTGCTTTCATCATGAATCCCACCACACCTTCGTCGCCCTCGCAGTACACCTGGGCCGGCCGCTTCTCCGAGCCGATGTCCGATCTCGTCAAACGCTATACCGCCTCCGTCGATTTCGACCAGCGCATGTGGCGGCAGGATATCCGCGGATCACTGGCTCACGCCAAGATGCTGGCCCGTCAGGGCATCATCTCCGCAACCGACCTCGGCGAGATCGAGCGAGGCATGGCACAAGTCACATCGGAGATCGAGGCGGGCACCTTCGAATGGTCGCTTGACCTCGAGGACGTCCACCTCAACATTGAGAAGCGCCTGACCGCGCTGGTTGGCGATGCCGGCAAACGCCTGCACACCGGCCGTTCGCGCAACGACCAGGTAGCCACCGACATTCGCCTCTATCTGCGCGATGCGATTGACGCCATTCTGGCGCTGCTCAAGCAATTCCAGAGCAACCTGCTCGAGCTCGCGGAACGCGAGGCAGCGACGCCCATGCCCGGGTTCACCCACCTGCAGGTGGCGCAGCCGATCACATTCGGCCACCATCTGCTGGCCTGGTTCGAGATGACCCGTCGCGATGCCGAACGCTTCGTCGACGTCAGGAAGCGCACCAACCGACTGCCGCTGGGTGCCGCTGCGCTGGCCGGTACTACCTACCCGATCGATCGCGAATTTGTCGCCGCTGAACTCGGCTTCGAGGGTGTTTGCGAGAACTCCCTGGACGCTGTTTCCGACCGCGATTTCGCCATCGAATTCTGCGCCGCCGCCGCGTTGCTGATGATGCACATCTCGCGCATGTCTGAAGAACTGGTGCTATGGATGAACCCGCGCTTTGGTTTCGTGAAGATCGCCGACCGCTTCTGCACCGGCAGTTCGATCATGCCGCAAAAGAAGAACCCGGACGTTCCCGAACTGGCGCGCGGAAAGACCGGCCGCGTCTACGGCCATCTGACTGCGCTGCTGACATTGATGAAAGGCCAGCCGCTGGCGTACAACAAGGACAACCAGGAAGACAAGGAACCGCTGTTCGATGCCGTCGATACCGTCACCGACACGCTGCGCATCTTCGCCGACATGATTCCCGGCATCTCGGCACGCCCCGACAACATGCGCGACGCGCTGCGCCAGGGCTTCGCCACCGCCACAGACCTCGCCGACTATCTGGTGCGCAAGGGCTTGCCGTTCCGCGACGCGCACGAGGCCGTTGGTATCGCCGTGCGTCGCGCCGAGGAACTTGGCGTTGATCTGCCGGAACTACCGCTTGACGTACTCAAGAGCTTCTCGCCGCTGGTCGGCGATGATGTTTTCTCGGTGCTGACCGTCGAAGGCTCCCTTGCTTCACGTAACCATATCGGCGGCACCGCGCCCGAACAGGTCAAGTCCGCCATCGCCCGCGCCCGTCAGCGCATGTAGCCCCCTGGCAATGAACAGGATCGGGAAATACGATCTCCTCCGCGTCCTCGGTAGCGGCGCAACCTCCACGGTCTACCTGGGCCACGACCCGTTCGCGCAGCGCCAGGTGGCCATCAAGATCGCATTTCCCGAAATCCTCCGCCACCCGGAACGCGGGCGGCTATACACTCACCTGTTTCTGAACGAAGCGTCGCTGGTCGGCAAGCTGGCGCACCCGCACATCGTGCAAATCTACGACGCCGTGGTCGCCGAAGAGCTCTGCTACATCGTCATGGAGTACGTTCAGGGCGGCACACTTGAAGAGTGCTGCAGTGAAAAGACGCTCCTGCCGATCGAACGCGTCGTGGAAATCGCCTTCAAATGCACGCGCGCGCTCGATTTCGCCCACCGCATTGGCGTCACGCATCGCGACATCAAGCCGGCAAACATTCTGTTCGTCGGCGACGATCCCGCCAGCGGAGACATCAAGATTTCCGACTTCGGCGCAGCGATCATCGACCACCCCGACCGTACGCAGGTTTCTGGCGTCGGCTCACCTGCCTACATGTCGCCGGAGCAGGTGCGCGAACTGACGCTCGATCAGCGCACCGACATTTACTCGCTTGGCGTGGTCATGTACCAGTTGCTCACCGGCCAGCTTCCCTTCCAGGCGAGCAGCAACTACAACATCATCTATCAGATCATCAACACCGAACCGACACCCCCATCGCGGTTGCGCAAGCAGATTCCGGAAGTGCTGGACACGATCATCGCGCGCGCCATGCACAAGAATGTCGACGCACGCTATTCATCCTGGGAGGAATTCGCCCACGATCTGACCAATGCCTTCCGGCAAAAAACAGGAAGCGCAACGAGCAGCCTCTCCGAATCGGAAAGATTCGACACCTTGCGACGAATGATTTTTTTCGAAGATTTTTCCGACGTCGAGTTGTGGGAAGTCCTGCGGTTCGCCCACTGGAGCACCGTAGCTCCAGAGCAAATCGTGATGCGGGATGGCGACAGCGGCGACTTCTTCTGCTTTCTCGTCGACGGCGAGTTAAAGGTTACCAAGAACGGCAGGATGCTCAACCTGCTATCCGTCGGCGATTGTTTTGGTGAGATGGCCGTCATTAGTAAAAACATGCAGACTCGCGGTGCCGACATTGCCGCGCTGGCCGCGTCGACAATCGTTACTGTCGATGGAGACGCACTGCGCCGCGCATCCGAAAGCTGCAGGATGCATTTCTATCAGGCTTTCCTGGAAGTGATGGGTAGCCGCCTCGCGCTGGCCAACGCCCGACTGGCGGCACTTTAAGACCAAGTCGCTCACTCTAGTGTCCGCACCACGGGGAATACCCGTCCCTGCCACTCAGATCGGGACGTTGTTGCGTCGTCCGTACCCGTCCGGTCGTCGCATCGAACAGCACATCGAAAAAGGCCTGTTGATTCCAGCTATCGCAGAAAAGCCACGACCAGACCAGTTCGTCACGCGCCTCGAAATAGACGACATTCTGCGGAGGAACCGGCCCGAGTAGCCGCAAAACAATTGGCAGGTCGCTCTTCCCAATTTCGATTCGGGCAAAGTGCTCCATATCGAGCACTTTTTCGATCCGTTCAAGGGTGCCGTCCGGCGCAATGAACACCATAAAGGTTTGCGTTCCCGCAGGCCCACGCGGATAGGCCAGTTGCTCGCGTCCATCAGGATCCTTCCAGTTCATCGCCGGAACACCCATCGTCGCGACGACCTCCGACAACAAAGATTCGCCCGGTTTCAAGTTACGGCCATCGTAGCCCGCACAACCCGAGAGGAACATAACGGCCAGACACCCCGCCATCAGCTTGCGAATTGCGACTAACACCGAGTTAACCATATTTAACGCCTGCAACAACACGAAGGATGGAAATTATATACACCCACTTTCAAGCCGTATTCGAGCGGACGCGTTGCACTTATACAAAAACAAATGCTAATCATTTAATGAAAAACATTTAACTTTTAATAATCATAAAGACCATCTAAACTGCCTCTGAACCAACACATTGCTCGCCCCCAACGCACGCTCCTCTCTTCAATGCTCAACGAGACTCCGACACCCCCCAACAACCTGCAGGCCGTCATCTTCGACGTCGACGGCACGCTGGCGGAAACTGAACTAAACGGTCATCGCGTCGCATTCAACCACGCTTTTGCCGAATTCGGGATGAACTGGCACTGGACACCTGATGAATACGCGACGCTTCTCGGCATTGCCGGCGGGAAGGAGCGTATAAGGCACTATGCTGCCAGCTACGCGCCCCACCTGCTGCAGCAGCGTGATTTTGCCAACAAGGTAAGCCGCGTGTATCGCAGAAAGAGTGAAATCTATTCGTATATTGCACTGGGGGGAAACATACCTCTTCGCCCCGGCATTCGTCTGCTGATTGGCGAGCTGCGTGCAGCAGGTATCCGTCTGGCCATCGCCACGACAACCGCGAGCGCCAGCCTGAACAGCCTGATCGTGGCGAACTTCGGTTGCCCCATGGAATCGATCTTTGAGGTCATCGGTGCCGGCGATCAGGTTCCGCGCAAGAAGCCGGCGTCGGACATTTATGACTGGGTGCTGAATAAACTGGGATTGCCCGCTCGCGCCTGCCTCGCCATCGAAGACACTCATATCGGCCTGAACGCCGCGCGCTCCGCCGGCATACCCACGATCGTCACTCCAAGCGATCATTCATCCGGAGAAAACTTTTCCGGCGCGTTGTCTGTCGTTTCGAACCTCGGCGAACCGGGATCGCCTGTGCGGCACATCGCTGGACAGCCTCTCTCTGAAACACACGTAAATCTTCGGCAGCTTCGAAACTGGCATGAACAGGCACGTTAGAAACCCGATATGCTAGAAAGCGCATCGGGGAAACCGATTCACTCAACGGAGATCACCATGGATCAATCAAGCCGCTACGCCGCTCTCGACCTGCACGAGGAGGATTTGATTCGCGACGGCCAGCACATTCTGGTGGCTTACAAGATGAAACCCAAGGCCGGCGTCGGCTATCTGAGTGCCGCAGCGCATTTCGCGGCGGAATCGTCCACCGGCACCAATGTCGAAGTATCGACGACAGACGATTTCACCAGGGGACTTGACGCCCTGGTCTATTTCATCGACGAAGCCAACGAGGATCTACGCATTGCGTATCCGATCGACCTGTTCGACCGCAACATGATCGACGGCCGTTTCATGCTCGTTTCGTTTCTCACGCTAGCGATCGGCAACAACCAGGGCATGGGCGACATCGAGCACGCGAAGATGATCGACTTTTATGTACCGCCAAGGGTCATTCAAATGTTCGACGGTCCGTCCAAGGGCATTGCCGATCTGTGGCGCATCCTCGGCCGCCCCGTGCAGGAGGGTGGCTACATCGCGGGGACGATCATAAAGCCGAAACTCGGGCTGCGCCCGGAGCCGTTCGCCGAGGCCGCCTACCAGTTCTGGCTTGGTGGCGACTTCATCAAGAACGACGAGCCGCAGGGCAACCAGGTCTTCGCACCGATCAAAAAAACCCTGCCACTCGTCTATGACGCCATGAAGCGTGCGCAGGACGAAACAGGCGAAGCCAAACTGTTTTCGATGAACATCACAGCAGACGACCACTTCGAGATGTGCGCGCGCGCCGATTTCGCGCTGGAGACATTCGGTCCCGACGCCGACAAGCTCGCTTTTCTGGTCGACGGCTATGTCGGTGGCCCCGGCATGGTCACAACCGTGCGGCGCCAGTATCCCGGACAGTTCCTGCACTACCACCGGGCAGGACACGGCGCTGTCACCTCGCCGAACTCCAAGCGTGGCTATACCGCCTTCGTCCTCGCCAAGATGAGCCGGCTGCAAGGCGCCTCCGGCATGCACGTCGGCACCATGGGGCATGGCAAGATGGAAGGGGAAGGAGAAGACAAGAAAATCGCCTTCATGATCGAGCGCGATGCCAGCGAGGGACCGATCTACCACCAGGAATGGCACGGCATGAAACCGACCACGCCGATCATCTCCGGTGGCATGAACGCGCTACGGCTCCCCGGTTTTTTCGAGAATCTTGGCCACGGCAACATCATCAATACGGCCGGCGGCGGCTCGTATGGCCACATCGACTCGCCTGCGGCGGGAGCCCGCTCGCTGCGCCAAGCCTACGAATGCTGGAGAGCCGGCGCCGAGCCGATCGAATGGGCGCGCGAGCATCACGAATTCGCCCGCGCCTTCGTCTCTTTCCCCGCCGATGCTGACGCGCTCTATCCCGGCTGGCGCCAGAAACTTGGCACCGCCTAGGCGTCGGCGCTCACGCCTTCAGGATTTCCGGATGAGCCAGTTTTTCCAGATACGCCGGCGCGAATTCGAGAACGAAAGCCCAGAAGGCTGCCAACGCCGGCGTCATTCGCTTGCCCTTGTGGCGAACCATGAACCAGCGGCGCATTACCGGCGCACCTTCGACTTGCATGACAGCCAGATGACCGGTACTCAATTCCAGGCCGAGCGTATGCTGCGACAGGAAGCTGATTCCCAACCCGGCTACCACTGCCTGCTTGATCGCCTCGTTGCTGCCCATCTCCATGACGATGTTGGGCTCCAGCGCGCGCAGGCGGAAAAACTCCTCCATCGCGGAACGGGTTCCGGAACCGGCCTCGCGCACGATCATCGGTTCTTCGATGATCTCCCTGATACGCAGCCCCTCTCGTTTGGCCAGAGGATGATCGGCACAGCAGACGATCACGAACGGATGCGGGGCGAAATTCACCGCTTCCGCATCCATGTCCGCCGGAGGACGTCCCATGATCGCCATGTCGACCTCGTTGGCCTCCAGCAAGCGCGCCACTTCTTCGCGGTTCTGCACCAGCAGGCGAACCCGCACGTCGGGATGCGCCTTGCGGAACGCCGCCAGCAGCCCGGGAGCAAAATATTCGGAGGTACTGGTCACGGCGATCGATACGCGCCCTCCCTTCAGCCCTTTCAGCGCCAGCAGCGACTCGTCTGCGTCCTTGAGCAGGCGCAGGATCTGCCGCGCATGATCGAGCAACACATCGCCGGCATCGGTCAGATAGACACGCTTGCCGATGCGGTCGAACAGTATCGAGTTCGAGACTTCCTCCAGTTGTTTGATCTGCAGGGAAATGGCAGCATGCGTCAGGTGCAACTCTTCAGCGGCCCGAGCAAACGACAAATGCGTCGCTGCGACGGTAAATATCTGAAGTTGTCGGATGGTGATGTTCTTCATTAACAAACTATCGCTAAACGAATAGTAAAGAATAATTAACTACTGTTTTCTATCACGAGAATACAATCCGTTCAACATGAATCTGTAGTTTCTCGTTGCTTTTCTGGGAGTATCGCCATGCGTTTCGGACGGACCAACGTTAATAAGTACCTGGTAGGAGAACAGCGCCGCAATCCGGCTGTTGCCGGCGAATTTTCCATGCTTATCAGTGACGTGGTGCGCTCCTGCAAGGCCATTTCGCAAAGCGTCTCGCTGGGCAAGCTGATCCTGCGTGAACGCTACGGCACGACCAACCTGAAGGAAATGGCCAACGAGTTGTTTCTTCATCATTGCGACTGGGGCGGGCACCTCGCGGCAATTTCCTCCGCGGAAATGGATTCGATCTACACACCACCGTCAGATGAGCGCCGGGGCAATTACCTGCTGCTTTTCGACGCGCTGGACGGGTCTTCGAACATCGACATCAACCTCACAGTTGGCAGCATTTTCTCGGTGCTGCGCTGCCCGGAGGCAGACCGTGACGCGTCGATCGAGGATTTTCTGCAGCAAGGCGCCGAGCAGGTCGCCGCCGGTTATGCGCTCTACGGTTCATCCACGATCATGATGTTAACTATTGGCAATGGAACGCACGGCTTCACCCTCGACCGGGAAATCGGCGAATTTCTGCTGACGCATCCGAATCTCGACATTCCGCCGGACACCCAGAGTTTCGCCATCAACACGTCGAAGGAGCGCTTCTGGGAGCCGCCGATTCGGCGCTACGTCGAGGAATGTCTGGCAGGACAGAGTGGAATTCGCGGCAAGGATTTCAACATGCGCTGGGCAGCCTCGATGGTGGCCGACGTGCACAGAATTCTCATGCGTGGAGGTGTATTCCTTTACCCGCGCGACACCCGCGACCCGGAGACGCCAGGACGCACCGACCTGTTGCACAAGGCCAACCCGATGTCCATGCTCATCGAACAGGCGGGCGGGTGGGCTTCAACTGGCTACGAGCGCCTCAGCAGCATTGCTCCGAGCAGCATGCACCAGAAGACCCCGGTCATTCTGGGATCGCGCAACGAGGTCGAGCGAATCGAGCGCTACCACCAGGAATTTTTGAATGGCGAAGACAAGCCCTTTAGCTCACCGCTGTTCTCTACACGAACCCTCTTCCGAACGAACTGACCGGACCGCAATTCCCTTTTGGCCCCAGGAGACGCTGCATGTCGATCAAACACCCCATCATCGCCATCACTGGCTCATCGGGTGCAGGCACCACCTCGGTTACACATTCATTCCAACATATCTTCCGGCGCGAGAAGATCAATGCGGAAATCATTGGCGGTGACAGTTTCCATCGCTACAACCGCACCGAAATGACGAAGAAGATGGTCGAGGAAGAGGCGGCAGGGAACCATCATTTCAGCCACTTCGGTCCTGAGGCAAATCTCCTGAGCGAACTCGAGGATCTGTTTCGCGAATACGGCGAGAACGGCCAGGGGAAACGCCGGCACTACATTCACGACAACGAAGAAGCCACGCGACTCGGCGCTGCTCCCGGGACCTTTACCGAATGGGAACCGCTTCCTGAAAACACCGACATGCTGTTTTACGAAGGACTGCACGGCGCTGTCCAGACCGACGAGGTGGACATCGCCAGACATGTCGATCTGCGGGTCGGCGTCGTCCCCATCATCAATCTCGAGTGGATACAGAAGATCCACCGCGACAAGGCGGTGCGCGGCTATTCCACGGAGGCGGTCATGGACACCATCCTGCGTCGAATGCCGGACTACATCAACTACATCTGCCCCCAGTTCTCACGCACCCACGTCAATTTCCAGCGCGTGCCGACCGTCGACACCTCCAACCCGCTGATCGCCAACGATATCCCGACGCTGGACGAGAGTTTTCTCGTCATCCGCTTCGACGAACCGCGCGGAATCGATTTCCCCTACCTGCTGAGCATGCTGCACGACTCGTTCATGTCGCGCCCGAACATCATCGTCTGCCCCGGCGGAAAAATGGGATTGGCCATGCAGATCATTTTCACCCCGATGATCATGCAATTGATGGACCGAAAGCGGCGCGCCCGCTGATTGATCTATAGCGCTTGTTTTGCCTTGCGCTCATGCCACCAGCCGATGGCTACGGGAATCAGCGAAACGATGATGATCCCGATAATCACCAGGCTCAGATTAGCCTTCACCCAAGGCAGATTGGCAAAGAAGTAGCCCGCCAGGGTCAGCGACACAACCCACGCAACAGCGCCCAAGAGGTTGAAGGTTAGAAAGCGTATGTAGCTCATGGCGCCAACGCCGGCAACGAAAGGCGCGAAGGTACGCAGAAGGGGAAGGAAGCGCGAAATCACCAGCGTCTTGCCGCCGTGTCGCTCATAAAAGACCTGGGTCTTGAGCAGTGCACTCTTGTTGAAGATGCGCGAATTCTGCCATTGAAACACCCGCGGCCCGATGAAGCGGCCAATCTGGTAATTGACCATGTTCCCCAAGGCTGCCGCTGCGATCAGCGTCGCGAGAAGGATGCCGATATCCATTCCTCCCAGCGCGGCCAGCCCTCCTGCGACGAACAAGAGTGAGTCACCCGGCAGGAAAGGCGTCACCACGAACCCGGTTTCGCTGAAAATAATCAGGAAAAGAATCGCATAAACCCAGACGCCATATTGTTCGACCAACACCGCCAGATGTTTGTCGAGATGCAGCACAATATCAAGAAAGGCAGCCAGATACTCCATTGATTTGTCCCAGGCGAAGAGAAAGGCGTGATTCTAATGGGATTCCCCCCACACAAGGCAATCACAGACTGTCACAGAACAAACGAGAAAGCGCCACAGACGAGCCTGCGGCACGCCCCTATACTGCAAGCGTTGCTTCAGCGTCCCCCGCTGACAATGTTTGACCCTCCCTGACCCATCGCAACGATGGGACTTTCAATCCCGTGCCACACCGGCGCGGGATTTTTTTATCTGCAGTCCCAGCACCCACCTTGCAGATCAATCAGCTTGCAATCAGATCGCGGCCTTGCCCTGATTCTCAGCGACCAGCTTGGCCAGTTCTACCGCCGTCTTGACGCCCATCTTGTCGAACAGGCTGGCGCGATGCACCTCGACGGTTCGCATGCAAACCTGCAATTCATCCGCGATCACCTTGTTCAACTTGCCGCGAAGAATCCGGTCCATCACCTGTCGTTCGCGTGGAGTCAACTGAGACAGACGCTGATTGACCGAATCGGCCGATGCCGCCGCGACACGCCGCGCATCGTCAAGCTTGAATGCCTCGACGACCCGGTCGACCAGTTGGTTATCGTTGCAGGGTTTTTCGACGAAATCGAAAGCGCCATTTTTCAACGTCGATACCGCCAGTGGCACATCGCCGTGCCCGGTCAGGAAGATCACCGGCATCAAGCACCCTCGCTCAAGCAGACGATCGAACAACTCGTTGCCGCTCATCTCACCCATGCGGATATCGAGCAGGATGCAGCCGGCAAAGGAAGGCTCCCAGGCTTCGAGAAACAACTCCGCCGAAGCGTAGGTACGACAAGGAACCCCACGCGATTGCATCAGCCAGCTGAGAGAATCGCGAATTGCTTCGTCGTCGTCGACGATATAGGCAAACTGAGTCATGACTGGACCACAGGAAGAGAAATAACCATGACAGTACCACCCTCCGGATTTTCTTCAACCCACAAACGACCACGGTGAAACTCAATGATCGAGCGGCAGATGTTCAGCCCCATTCCCATCCCGTGCGGTTTGGTCGTAAAGAAAGGCGTAAACAAATTCTCCAACACCTCTGCGGGCATACCCCCTCCACGGTCTGAAACGTAGATCTGGACCTGTTGTTCGTCAGCTTGGAAGAGTTGCAATGTGAGGCAACGGCGCTCGGGCGGCATCCCCGCTACGCTCATCGCCTCGATCGCATTACGCATCACGTTCAACAGCACTTGCTCGAGCATGACACGATCCCCCATCAGTTCGCCGCGGATCGCCGGAAACTCCTTGATGATGCGCACGCCGGCCAGCCGGGCTGCCGACTCGATCAAGCCGATACTGTCTTCAATCACTTCGACGAGGTTGCAAGGGGCCAACTGGGGTTCGCTCTTGCGTACGAAATCGTGCACCCGCCGGATGATCTTCCCGGCGCGCTGCGCCTGCACACCGAGCTTACCCAAGGCATCCTTGAGCTCCTCTGGCGAAAAGACACCGGACTCGATCTTGTTCAGGCACCCCGCCGTGTAGCTGGTAATGGCCGCAAGCGGCTGATTCAGCTCATGCGCCAGCGTTGACGCGAGTTCTCCCATGGTCACCAAGCGTGACGTAAACTGCAGCTTGTCCTGCTGCTGCCGGGCCAGTTCTTCTGCCCGCTTGCGCTCGGTTACGTCGACAATCGAGGCCATCCAGCCCGTATGCTGTCCATCGGCATCGATCAACGGAGCCTCATAGACCAGCGCATCGAACCGTTTCCCGTCCTTGCGCATCAACCGAACCTCGGCACCTTCATGGGGCGCGTTGCCGGCAATGACCATATCATTGATCAAAAAAGATTTTTCCTGATCCTCAGGCGCCCAGAATGGCATTGGCGGACTTGCGCCAACCAATTCCTCCTCGCTGAAACCAACCATCTGGCAGAACGCGGGATTGACATACGTAATCCGCCCTGCACGATCGCGCGCTCGCATGCCGACCGTCAGCGAATCTTCCATGGCCTTGCGGAATGCGTATTCGGCACGGTACGCCTGTTCCGCGGCGAGCCGCCGCAGGATATGCCCCCGCATCACCCACAAACTCAACAAGACAGCCACTGCAAGGGCGATCACCAGCGTCGTCAGCAGTATTTCGACGAAACTTCCGGCAGTACGATAGGCGTCGACGCGCAAAACGATCCCGTAACCCGGCGGCTCCACCGGAATCGCATAATTGATTGGAGCGGTCGCGCTCCCTGTCCGGATCTTGCTCGCCAGGACGCTCCCGTCTTCATCAAAGATGCGCACCTGGTACTTCTCCGCGAACCACCATGGAACGAGATGCTTCAACAGCGAATTGAATGAATAGACAGAGACCAGTGCTCCATCATATTTCCCGTTAACGAACACAGGAACGTACATTTCAAACTGCCACCCACCGGGAGTCGAATAGGCATCGGTGTACGTCGGCTTCCCAAGTTTGCGCGACATTTCCAGCGCCAGGGAATGCCGCTCACCACCGATCCCGTCAACGCCCAGGCGCGGCAGCTTTACTGCGGGTTCCGAATCGACCACTCCGCCTGACGAGTCCAACCACATGATCTGATGAACATCCGGATTGTTCCGCAGCAGATAGCGGGCACGTTGCCTGAAAAGGCTTCGACTGTCTTTCTCCTGCGCCAATTCCCCGGACAATTGCTCGACGAACTCGGCGTTGCCCTCGATGTGGAAGTTAACGCCCTGCTCAAGCCAGAGCACGTCGGCGATCAGCGTCGTGCGCTGCTCCTCGGCCTCGCTCTCGAACAACACCCAGAACAGTGCGACAAGCAAAACCAGCAACAGCCCCATCGCTACCTTGAGCGCAATGAGGTACCAATTCGACCAGCGGGACGACACCTGCCGGTCAGCCAAGCCGTTTCTGCGCTTTGCTTTTGCGATTGCGGAGAAAGCCATCGATACCAGGCAGGCTGCCTGCTCCATACAAACACGAAGTTCTGGAGTATGCCTCAGACGCATTCCAGCGCAAGATTCTTGCTGAAAACGTTCATTCCAAGAACGACCGGGGCAAAAAAAAGGAGGGGGTTCCCGCCCCCCTCCGTCATGGAAAACCAAATCTTTGCGGCTATCCCGCTAGTTTCATATGGTTCTTTTCCTTACTTGACAGGGAAGAACGGCCACACCATCGGGATGATGATCAGCGACACGATCAAGCAGATAATCGTCAGACCGGTACCGACCTTCACGTAATCATTGAAACGATATCCGCCCGGGCCAAGCACCAGCGTGTTCGGCGGGGTCCCAACCGGGGTGGAGAAGGCGCACGACGCGGCCACGGCGATCGCCATCAAGACGGCGTGCGGGCTAGCGCCGACGCCTTGCGCAATGGAGATGCCGATCGGGGCCAACAGGGCTGCACACGCGGTATTCGACATGAACTGGGTCAGCCCCGCCGAAAGGATGAACAACGCGGCAGTAAGCATGTACGGACTCGGATTGCCACCCAGCAGGCCGACCACCCATTCCGCGATCATCTTCCCTGCGCCACTCTTGTCCATGGCGGTGGCGATAGGCATCATGCCGGCGAACAGGAAGATCGTCACCCAGTCGATTCCGGTATAGGCCTGTTTTTCGGACAGACACTTCGTGATCACCAGGATCAGCGCGCCAATCCCGGCAGCGACCTCAAGCGGAACTTGCTTGAGGCCAAGTGCCATCACCGTCACCACGCAAACCAATACTGCAGCGGTGAACCACATCTTGGTCGGATCGCTGGTCGAGGCCTTGGCTTCTGCAGCTGCCTCCGCATCGACTTCGATATCAGCCGCGGAAACATCCACTTTCGGCAGCAGGCGCTTGCCGATCGTCAGCATGTAGATAATGCCGACAACTGTCAGAGGAATCCCGATCCAGGCAAATTCGAAAAAGCCGAACGGACGCAAGCCCGCTGCCTTCAGAGCGCCTGCGGCAATGATGTTCGGCGGAGTCCCGACCAGCGTAATGATGCCGCCCAAGCCGGCAGCGAAGGCCAGCGGCATCATTTGCCGGGACGCCGGAATCTTCGCCGCCTGGCAGATCCCCAGTACGACTGGAATCAGGCAGGCGGTCGTTCCCGTATTGGATGTGAAACCGGACAGGCCGCCGGCGGCAACCATCACGCCGATCATCAAGCCGTTTTCACTCGTGCCGGAGAACCGCACGACGGTCTGCCCGATTTTCTGCGCAAGGCCTGTATGGAACATCGAAGCGCCGATGACGAACATCGCGGCGAAGAGAACCACCGTCGAATTCGACAACCCGGAGAATACGCTCTTGACCGGGATCACTCCCAGCAACCCGAGCACGATGGCGCCGCCCATGGCGGTGACGGCCAGCGGAATCGCTTCGGTAATGAAAAGAATGGCGACACACGCAAGAACGATGAGCGTCTTGTTTGCTGGCGACATGGGCGCTGCCTGACTCGACCCAAGCCCAAGCCAAGCCAGAGCAATTCCGCCCACTACGATGGCAATGGCCCACGGGAGCCACTTCCTGTTTCCAACTGTACTTGCAGCCGATGACATAAACCCCTCCCAAAAGAGAAATGATCCGCAAAAAGACGCGAAAAATATGGGCGCTCCCAATCTCCGCTCTTGGATCGATTTTGTTCTTCCGGCGGAGTCCGACGCTTGGTTGTACTATCGGCGTAGCCAACCGGCGCCGCAATTGTGGAAAACCGCACAAGCAGAGATCATGGGACGGTGGTGCGCGAATGCAGCGATAATCCGCTTCAAGCCCCGGCGCATTTGCGCCTGATCGCATCGCGAGATCGTCCTTTTTTGGGTATCTATTGCAGTAATCCGCAATTGCCTTTCAAGCGCTGCTGTCATAAGTATGTAAACGTATGATTTTGAATAGTGATGCCGGTCAATGACACAAATACCCCGTACCGTGTTTTTTTCGTTACTGCTGACCTTCTGGCTGGCGCTCCCGGCGGCTGCGCAGCCGTCGATTGTCATCAAGTTCAGCCACGTCGTCGCAGTCGACACCCCGAAAGGCAAGGCGGCTGACTATTTCGCGCGACGCGTCGCCGAATTGACCAAAGGCGACGTACGTGTTGAGGTTTACCCGAATTCAACGCTTTACAAAGACAAGGACGAAATGGAGGCGCTGCAGCTCGGCGCAGTTCAGATGCTGGCCCCATCGCTCGCAAAGCTCGGCCCGCTGGGAATCAAGGATTTCGAGGCGTTCGACCTGCCGTACCTCTTCGATAGCGTGACGATGTTGCACCGAGTTACGCAAGGCAGCCTTGGTATCGCCATGCTGAAAAAGCTCGAACCCAAGGGGATCAAGGGACTGGCATTCTGGGACAACGGTTTCAAGTCGTTCTCGGCGAACAGACCGCTGCGGACACCGGCCGATTTCCACGGCCTGAAAATGCGCATCCAGTCGTCAAAGGTCATCGAGTCGCAGATGCGTACACTCGGCGCACTGCCTGTGGTCACCGCGTTTTCCGACGTGTATATGGCGCTGAAAACCGGCGTTGTCGATGGCACGGAGAACCCGCACTCGAACTTCTACACGCAACGGATGTTCGAAGTGCAAAAGCACATGACGATCACCGAGCACGGCTATCTCGGCTATGTCGTCATCGCCAACAAGCGCTTCTGGGAGAATCTGCCGCGCGGTGTCCGCAACAACCTGACCCAAGCCATGGAAGAGGCGACAGACTACGCAAACCGGATCGCCCAAGAGGAAAACGACAAGGCTCTGGCAAGGATAATCGAAACCGGCAAGACAAAGGTCTACATTCCGACCGTGGCAGAACGCCTTGATCTCAAGAAGGAAATGGTCAAGACGCACAAGGAAATGGCCTCGCGCATCGGCCACAACATTATCGAGGCCATCTACAGCGAAACGGGATTCAAGCCGGAGTAAGTGCGAGCCCTGCCGGTATAATCGGCGGATGCCCAACGCCTCTCTCCCCCGCGCCTCGATCCAGCGGCTACCCGACCTGCTGGTCAGCCAGATTGCCGCTGGCGAAGTCGTCGAGCGCCCCGCATCGGTGCTCAAGGAACTGCTCGAAAACGCCCTGGATGCTGGCGGCACCGCCATCCAGATCCAGCTCGAAGAGGGTGGCGTAAAGCTGATCCGCATTACCGACGACGGTTGCGGTATCGCCCGCGACGAACTGGCACTTGCCTTGACTCGCCATGCCACCTCGAAGATAGCTTCACTCGCCGACCTGGAAAACGTCGCCACGCTCGGTTTTCGCGGCGAGGCACTGGCCTCCGTGGCCTCGGTCGCACGCCTGACACTGACCAGCCGTCTGGCTGGATCAACGCACGCCTGGCGACTCTCGGCCGAGCCCGGCGCCGCGCCTGAACCCGCCGCATTGTTGGCAGGAACGGTCGTTGAGATGCGCGACCTGTATTACAACACCCCGGCTCGACGCAAGTTCCTTAAATCGGACGCCACTGAATTCGCCCATTGCGCCGAGGCGGTCAAACGCATTGCGCTGGCGCATCCGACTGTCGCCTTCACGCTCTCGCACAACGGGCGCGTTTCGCTTCATTTTGCAAAGAGCGACTCGGCCGGTCGCGCCGGCGCCATTCTCGGCGAGGATTTTCTGGCCGAATCACGTCCGCTCGATACCGGTGCAGGACCATTACGCCTGTCCGGACATTGCGCGACACCGGCCCACTCGCGGGCACGCAGCGACGCCCAATACTGCTACGTCAACGGCCGCTTCGTGCGCGACAAGTTGCTGACCCATGCGCTGCGCGAGGCCTACCAGGATATGCTCCACGGCAGCCGCTACCCGGCATACTGCCTGTTCCTTGAAATCGACCCGGCGATGGTCGACGTCAACGTTCATCCAGCCAAGACCGAAGTGCGCTTCCGCGAAAGCCGTGCCGTGCATCAGTTCGTCTTCCACGCGGTACAAAAGGTATTGTCGAATCCGCTCGCAGCGTCGCTTCAAGCAACACCCGCGATGCCTGTTGATTTTTCCCGGCCGACGCCTGCGTCCACCCCGGACGCGGCCCCGGCATCCAAGACAAGTTCATCGCCCGCGTGGACACCACGCTACCAACCGCCGCTGCGCGTAGCGGAGCCGGCAACCAATGCCTACTACGCCTTCAGCCGGTCGGCTTTCGACTCTCCCCCCCTGCAAAACGCCACCCCGCCCGAAGCCGACAAACCCGACACTGCACCGGCACTCGGCTACGCGCTGGCCCAACTGCACGGCGTATACATCCTCGCCCAGAGTGCTTCCGGAATGGTGCTTGTCGACATGCACGCCGCGCACGAGCGCATCCTCTACGAAAAGCTCAAGAACGCGCTCGACCAGCAAAAGATCGCCACGCAGGCCCTGCTGATCCCGGCGGTTTTCAGTGCAGAAGCGCTCGATGTCGCCGCTGCCGAGGAGCACGCCGACTCGCTGCGCGACCTCGGCTTCGACATCGCTCCGATGGGTCCGACGCAACTGGTCGTGCGCAGCGTCCCCGTCCTTCTTCAGGCAGCCGATCCCACCGCACTTGCCCGCAGCCTGCTGGCCGAACTCCGCGAGCATGGCGTCAGCCAGTTGCTGACCGCGCGTCGCAACGAATTCCTGGCCACCATGGCTTGCCACGGTGCGGTACGCGCCCATCGCCAACTTTCTATCCCTGAAATGAACGCCCTGCTGCGACAGATGGAAACCACGGAGCGTGCCGACCAATGCAACCATGGCCGGCCGACCTGGACCCAACTCTCCATGCAGGAACTCGACTCGCTGTTCCTGCGCGGACGATGAAGAAGCACCCACCCGCCATCCTGCTGATGGGTCCGACAGCTTCGGGCAAGACGGCAACCGCCTTGTGGCTGGCCGAACGTTTTCCCGTCGAACTCATCAGCGTTGATTCGGCGCTCGTATTTCGCGACATGGATATCGGTACGGCCAAACCCGATGCCGCGACCTTGCAAGCGTTTCCTCATCATCTGATCGACCTGATCAGCCCGGAGGAAGCCTATTCCGCCGCCCGCTTCCGCAACGAAGCGCTGGTGATCATGGGGGAAATCACTGCTCGCGGAAAAATCCCGCTCCTCGTCGGCGGCACGATGCTCTACTTCAAGGCATTGCTTGAGGGCCTCGCCGAACTGCCACAGGCAGACCCCGTAATCCGCGCCGAAATCGACGCTCAAGCCGCCGCACACGGATGGCCGGCCGTGCATGCCGAACTCGCACGGATCGACCCCACGACGGCGGCGCGCCTGCATACGACCGACGCCCAACGCGTCCAGCGCGCCCTGGAAATATTCCGGATATCAGGCCGGCCGATGTCCGAATTACTCGCCGCAGGGCAGCGGGAACCCCCTCCCTTCGATTTTCTGGCGCTCGGCCTGCTGTTTTCCGAGCGCGGAATACTCCACGAACGCATCGCCGAACGCTTCGACGCAATGCTCGCCGCCGGGTTCGAAAACGAGGTATCCGCCCTCCGGTGCAAGTACACACTCTCGCTGAACCTGCCGTCAATGCGTTGTGTCGGCTATCGCCAAGTTTGGGAAGCGCAGGACGGAATCATCCCTTGCGATGAAATGCGCGATCGCGGAATCTACGCAACTCGCCAGTTGGCCAAACGGCAAATCACCTGGATGACCAACACCCTGAAGCCGGAAACCTTCGACTGTCTGGCACCAGCGAGCAGCGACCGGATCGGCAAACGCATCGACAGGTTCGTCTCGGCCAATTGAAAAAGCCCATGCAAAAATCGCATGGGCTCCTGGGACTCATCCCCGGCACACCTGGCCGGAGTAATCGGCTTCACGCCGTCTGGGTACTACACAATCATCTTTAGGTGTTGCCTTGCAATGATCTCCCATCAAGTCTCCAGCTAACACGGCGGGTACTGCCACTTCGTGCCGGACTTGCCGCTGATCACGGCACGGTTTCAATATACCCCCCGGCAAGCGAAAAAGCCACCCCTCCGGAAAGCTATCGTCCATTACGCCAGACACCTCCACGCCCTAAAGAAAAGCCTGTTTTCTCCGTTAGATCAATCGTCTAAACATGTATTTACACCCCTGCCATGCGTGTTCCGGACGATATTCTGTTTCGCCCGTTCGAAGACCGAAGGCGCCACACTTCGACCGACGACCAAGGCACGCCGCCGATCGACAGTTCACCGGCGAGCGGGGACGCCTTGTCGCGCGAACGCCGGCGCTCCCCGCCTGCGACGGAAAAGCCGGATGAAGGAAACGGACGTCCGCCCGCCCCCAGGGAAGAGCGACGCAGGCAAAATGACCGTCGACAACACCAGCAAGACGTTCTGCTGGATACACGCAGCAGCCGCGCCGACAGACGGAGTTCACCGCGACAGCCAAGGGTCAGTGTAAAAGCCTGAAAACGAATCAGCGGCAAATCAACGCGCAACGATCAGGCGTAACCCCAAGGCGACAAAAACCGTCCCTGCCAATCGATCGAGCCAGAGTCCGGCACGGGCGTTCCGTTGCAACCACTGACCGACGTGCCCTGAAAAATAGCCAAGCAAGCCAAACAACACCGCCGCCTGAACGGTAAAGACGATGCCAAGTTGCGCCGTCTGCCAGCCAACAGCCCCCCGGTCCGTGATCACGAACTGCGGCAGGAAGGAAAGAAAAAACAGGATCACCTTGGGATTGATTGAATTAGCCAACAGCCCCTTGGCGAAGAGGCGAGAAAGTTTCTCACCATTACCCTGCGCAGCAACTGGACGGATCTGCCCGCGACTACGCAAGGCATGGATGCCTAGCCAGACCAGATAAAGCCCGCCGCAGACCTTCAGTGCGGCAAAGGCCATCGGCGATGCGGCGATCAGCGCACTGACGCCCAATACTGCAAGGAGGGTATGGCTCAGGCAGCCGAACCCGCAACCGAGGCCAAACGCGATACCTTGCGCCCGTCCGCGCGAGATGCCGAAGCCGAGCACCATCAGGTTATCCGGTCCAGGCGACGCTGTAATCAACACCGCCGCGGCCAGAAAGCCGAGGAACTGTTCCGGCTCCAGCAACACGAGCAAGCGCTCAGACGACGATCGTCTGCGCCTCGCCGTCCTGACGCGCTTCGATCCGGCCGATCTCCAGCGCCGGTTCGCCAGCAGCGCGCAGCAGTTGGAGCGCCCGTTGCGCATGTTCATTGGCAACAACCACACACATGCCGATGCCACAGTTGAACACGCGGTGCATCTCGCTTTCGGCGACATTGCCGGCGCTCTGCAACCACTGGAAGAGTTTCGGACGCTGCCAGGTCGACTGATCGATCACCGCCTTGACGCCGTCGGGCAGTACGCGCGGCACGTTTTCGGTCAGGCCGCCACCAGTAATGTGCGCCATGCCCTTGACCGGTAACTCTGCCATCAGCGCCAGCATAGGCTTCACGTAGATGCGCGTCGGCGCCATGATCGCGTCGGCGAGCGTGCGATCACCGTCGAACGGCGCGTCAAGATCTGGCTTGGCGACGGAGAGGATCTTGCGCACCAGCGAATAGCCGTTGGAGTGCGCGCCCGACGATGGCAGGCCGAGCACCACGTCACCGGGAACGATGTCCCGGCCTGTGATGACCTTCGACTTTTCGACGACACCGACTGCGAAGCCGGCAAGATCGTATTCCCCGGCGGGGTACATGCCCGGCATTTCCGCTGTTTCGCCACCGATCAGGGCGCAACCACCCTGCTCGCAGCCCTTGGCGACGCCCTGGATGACACTCGCTGCGGTGTCGACATCAAGCTTGCCGCAGGCAAAGTAGTCGAGGAAGAACAGCGGCTCGGCGCCCTGCACCAGCACGTCGTTGACGCTCATCGCCACCAGGTCGATACCGACCGTGTCGTGGCGATTGAGATCGAAGGCCAGCTTGAGCTTGGTACCTACGCCGTCGGTCCCGGAAACCAGCACCGGCTCCTTGTAACGCTTGGGCACCTCGAACAGCGCGCCAAAACCGCCGAGGCCGCCCAGCACGCCTTCGCGCAGGGTTTTTTTGGCAAACGGCTTGATGCGTTCGACGAGGGCATCGCCGGCGTCGATATCAACACCGGCGTCACGATAGGAGAGCGATTGCTGAGTCATCTTGGAGTCCCGGAGGAGGCTTGAGCGCACGGCGGTGATAAAATCCGTGTCTCGTTGCGAAAAGCTTGAATTTTATCTGAAATCCCGGCCCGGCGCGCGGTCGCCCGCCACCGCCAGACCCCTCCCCGATGCGTCAACTGATCCTCGACCTGCTGCCGGAAAACCCGCCCAGCCTCGCCAACTTCGTTCCCGGAGGAAATGCCGAAGCGCTCGCTGCGCTCGCCGACTGGCTGACACCGGAACGCCGCGAGCCGTCGCTGCTGCTGTGGGGCGAAGCCGGCTCCGGCAAGACGCACCTGCTGCACGCCAGCGGGGCGCGCTATTTCGACGCCGCCGAGACGCCTGACCTGCCCGGCACTGAAACGCTCGGCGACGCAGCCAACCGGATTGCTATCGACAACGTGGAAGCACTCTCGGAAGCTGGCCAGATAGCCCTGTTCAACCTGTTCAACCGCTTGCGAGCCGCCGGCGGCCACCTGCTGACCGCTGCCAGCCAGCCGCCGCAACACTTGGCCCTGCGCGAAGACCTGCGCACCCGGCTCGGCTACGGACTGGTCTTTCGCCTGACCACCCTGACCGACGACGAAAAACTGACCGCCCTCGCGGCACAAGCCGCTTCGCGCGCCCTGCGGCTGCCGACAGGGGCGCTTGACTACCTGCTGGCGAGGGCTCCACGGGACATGCGCCACCTGATGTCCGTGCTCGTCGCCCTCGACCGCTATTCGCTGGAACACAAACGGCCGATCACCCTGCCGCTGTTGCGCGAGGTGCTCCAGCGCCCCCCTTACTAAGGAAAAACCATGCAACTGGCCTTGTTCGATCTCGACAACACGTTGCTGTCCGGCGACAGCGATTTTGAATGGGCTCAATTCCTGATCGACAAAGGGGTGCTCGACCCCGAGGTGCATGAAGCCAGGAACGACTATTTCTACGAGCAATACAAGGCCGGCACGCTCGACATCCTTGAATTCCTCGATTTCCAGCTGCACCCACTGGCCCGACACGCGCGCAGCCAGCTTGACACATGGCACGCCGAATTCATGGACACACGCATCCGGCCGATGATCCGCGACAATGCTCGCGACCTGGTCCGCCAACACCTCGACCGGGGTGACCTCTGCGCGCTGGTGACTGCGACCAACAGCTTCGTGACAGGACCTATCTGCCTCGAACTTGGCATCGGGAACCTGATCGCCACGATTCCGGCACAGGAAAACGGAGAGTTCACCGGCAAGCCTCGCGGCCTGCCGGCCTTCCGCGAAGGCAAGATCAGCCGCGTCGAGGCATGGCTGGAATCGATGGGATTCTGGTGGAGCAACTTCGAGCGCAGCTGGTTCTACAGCGACTCGCTCAACGACCTGCCATTGCTCTCTCGTGTAACCAACCCGGTTGCCGTCGATCCCGATCCGACCCTCCTGGCGCACGCCCGCGACGCCAACTGGCCGGTGCTGAGTCTGCACACCGGCATCGGCGCCTGATCGCAATGGACTACAAGCACCTGATTAGCGTGAAGAAATTCAGCTATCATCAGCCTTTTTTGTCGCCCTCAAAAGCAAGAACAACCCTGCGATGATTCGTAAATTCATATCCCGAGTTCTCGGGCGCAAATCCGCTGGCGAACCCGCGGAAATCCCTCACAACAAGCACGGCATCCGGCGCGACGCCATCAGCAACGGCAGCCGACGCACCGTGGAAACACTGCAGGAAAAAGGTTACAAGGCATTCATCGTCGGCGGTGCAGTGCGCGACATTCTCGCTGGCATCAAGCCGAAGGATTTCGACGTGGCCACCAATGCCACGCCCGAGCAGGTCCGCCAGTGTTTCCGGCGCTCGCGGATCATCGGCCGGCGTTTCCAGATCGTGCATGTCATGATGGGACAGGAGACCATCGAGGTCACCACCTTCCGCGGCCATCACGGCCAGCAGGACAGCCATCGCGCACAAACCGACGAACAGGGCCGCGTGCTTCGCGACAATGTCTTCGGATCGCAAAAGGAAGATGCCGCGCGCCGCGACTTCACCGTCAATGCTTTGTATTACGACCCTGTCGCCGAGACGGTAATCGACTACCACCACGGGGTCGCCGACCTGAAACAGAAAACGCTGCGCATGATCGGCGACCCGGCCACGCGCTACCGGGAAGACCCGGTGCGCATGCTGCGCGCAGTGCGCCTCGCCGCCAAGCTTGATTTCTCGATCGATGACGCGACGCGCCAACCGATCGGCGAACTGGGCGGCCTCATCGAGAATGTTCCCCCTTCTCGGCTTTTTGACGAGATGCTCAAGCTGCTGACCTCAGGGCACGCGGTCAAGTGCTTGCAACGGCTCCGTGCCGAAGGTTTGCACCACGGCGTACTGCCGCTGCTCGACGTAATTCTCGAGCAGCCGCTTGGCAAACGTTTCATCACCCTGGCGCTGGAAAATACCGACCGGCGTGTGCATGAAGGAAAGCCGATCTCACCCGGATTCCTCTTTGCCACGCTGCTCTGGCACGAAGTTCTCGGCCGCTGGGAAGGACTCAAGGCCGGCGGCGCACGCCCGATTCCGGCACTGTTCCAGGCGATGGACGATGTGCTTGACGTTCAGGCGGAAAAGCTGGCCATCACCCGGCGAGTGGCCGGCGACATCAAGGACATCTGGGCGCTGCAACCGCGTTTCGAACAGCGGTCCGGCAAGCGTCCGTACGGCCTGCTCGAACAACAACGCTTCAAGGCCGGGCTCGACTTCCTCTTGATGCGCGCACAGTCCGGCGAAGTTCCGGACGAACTCGGACAATGGTGGTTCGACTTCCTGTCCGCCGACGGTGAAGCGCGCGCCGCGATGCTCCTGCCGCAAAAGCCGGATGAAGCAAAAAAGCGACGGCGCCGCAAGCGCAAACCTGCGTCCATGCGCGATAAAGCGCGTGACGAAACCCCCGAATAGGCTGCCGATGTCCCGCGCTTTCGTCGCGCTCGGCGCCAATCTCGCCGACCCGGTACACCAAGTCCAGGCGGCCCTCGATTCACTGGCTCAACTGCCGGACTGCCGTCTGCTACGCGCGTCCTCGCTGTACCGCACGGCGCCAGTCGGCGCCGCCGGACAGCCGGACTTCATCAACGCTGTCGCCCTGGTGGAAACCGTACTCACGCCGCACGCGCTGCTCGCTGCTTTATTCAGTATCGAGGCGCAGTTCGGCCGCCGCCGCGATTACCGCAACGCCCCACGCACGCTTGATCTCGACCTGCTGCTTTACGACGATCTCGTGCTCGAGAGCGCCGAACTGCAACTGCCGCACCCGCGCATGCATTTACGAGCCTTCGTTCTCACCCCTCTGCTGGAAATTGCACCGGATTGTGCGATTCCGGGACGAGGCACCGCCTCCGCCTGGTCGCCGGCCGTCAGCATGCAGCCGATCGACAAGCTTGTCGCATGAATGAGTCGACGTCATAGCACCATAAATTGACTATTTTCCGAACACCCTGTGTATCCTATGCGGCGCTCGGTATTACGAAAGTAATTGGCGTATCGCGATTGCAACCTCACGGAGGAGTCTCACATGTTCGGATCAAAGAAAAAGCTTGGCGAACTAGAGAGTAAGATCATGAACCTCACGCAGGAGAACCAGTCCCTGCGCGAACGCCTTGCAGAGGCTGAGCGACAATGCGAGGCAAGCAAGCAACACTGCTCGGACACAGAGCAGCGAAATCGCGAGATGCAACAGCTGTTTTCCTCGCTGCGTTCGTATCGAGAGTCACTGGTCGAGTCGCAGCAGACATTGGCAACGCTGGCCACCAACCTCCTCAAGGAACGGGAACAAAGCATCGAAGCTGGCGCCATGGCCAGCAGCAGCCGTGACGCCGTTCATTCGATCAGCCGCGATCTGAATCAGTTGGCCAACAATTCGCGAAACGCGATGGAAAAGGTCACCAGTCTGCGCACCAGTGCCGAACAGATCGGAGGCATCATCAACCTGATCAAGGAGATCGCCGACCAGACCAATCTGCTGGCCCTCAACGCGGCGATCGAAGCGGCCCGTGCCGGCGAAGCGGGCCGAGGCTTTGCTGTCGTGGCAGACGAAGTACGCAAGCTGGCAGAACGCACGACGAGTGCCACCTCGGACATTTCCCAACTGGTCTCAACCATCCAGAGCGAAACATCGTCGGCGAACAGCAGTATCGGACAACTCGCCGAACATTCGGAGTCGTTCAGCACCCAGGGACAACAGGCCTCGCAGAACATCAGCGGCATCACCGATGTCGCATTGCGGATGGAGCAAACGATCGCCGTTGCCGCGCTGCGCAGCTTTGTCGAACTGGCCAAGATCGACCATCTGGTTTTCAAGTTCGAGATCTATCAGGTTTTCATGGGCCAGAGCCAGAAGCGAGCGGACGAAATCGCCACCCACACCACCTGCCGCCTGGGCCATTGGTACTACGAGGGCGAAGGGAAAGCGCGCTTCGCGCACCTCGATGGTTACCGCGCCATGGAGACGCCGCACACCGAAGTACATCGCCATGGCCGCGCAGCGGTGGAAGCCTACCAGGCGGGCGACGTTGCTGCCGGAATTGCTGCCATCGAGCAAATGGAACAAGCCAGCGCCGGAGTTCAGGAAAGCCTTGAACGCATGGCCCTGCACGGTGAAAAATCGCCGGAAGCGCTGTGCCAGACCCCCTGACGCACTTTTGATATGCCACAACAACGAAACATACTGTCCTCAGCCCGTCACATCGTCATCGAAGGCCCGATCGGCGTCGGGAAAACAAGTTTGGCACGGCGTCTGGCCGAGCATCTCGACGCCGACCTGCTCCTGGAACAGCCGGAGGCCAACCCGTTCCTCGCCCGTTTCTACCAGAACCAGCAGCGCTACGCCCTGCAGACGCAGCTTTGCTTCCTTTTCCAGCGCCTCGACCAGATGCGCGATCTGGCACAGCCGGACCTTTTTCCCCGCACAGTGATCGGTGACTACCTGATGGAAAAGGAGCTGCTGTTCGCCCGCCTGACCCTGAGCGACGACGAGTACCAGCTCTACCGCCAGATCTACGACCGGGTCTCCAGCGAAGCAGCCGTGCCGGATCTGGTAATCTACCTGCAGGCCAGGCCGGACACCCTTATTTCCCGCGTGCGCAAGCGCGGCGTCGAGATGGAACGCAAGATCAGCGACGACTATCTGACCGGACTGGGTGAGAGCTACACGCGCTTCTTCCACGACTATGCCGCCGCGCCGGTGATGATCGTCAATTCGGAACACCTGAACTTTGTCGAAAACCCCGACGATTTTCTGCTTCTCGTTCAGCGCATCGAAGCGATGCGCGGACATCGTGAATATTTCAACAGAGGTAACTGAACAATGTCTGCACAATCCGCCAGCCGGCGCCTGACCCTGCTTGATCTGGCGAAAATGAAGGCCAGCGGCGAAAAAATCGCCATGCTCACCTGCTATGACGCAAGCTTCGCCAAGGCCTGTGACGAGGCGGGGATCGACACCATCCTCGTCGGCGACTCTCTCGGCATGGTCATGCAGGGGCACGACTCTACGCTGCCCGTGACCGTAGAGCACATCGCCTACCACGTGGCCTGCGTTGCACGCGGCTGCAACCGACCGCTGATCATCGGCGACCTGCCCTTCGGCAGTTTCCAGGAAAGTCCGCAGATCGCCTACCGCAATGCGGTCACAATCATGGCCGCCGGCGCGCAGATGGTAAAACTCGAGGGCGGAGTCGAAATGGCTGAAACAACCCGTTTCCTTACCTCGCGTGGCATTCCGGTCTGCGCCCATATCGGCCTGACACCGCAATCGGTGCACCAGCTCGGTGGCTATCGTGTACAGGGCAAGAGCGACGCCGGCGCCGCGCAGCTGCTCGCTGACGCCCAATCGCACCAGGATGCCGGCGCGGCGCTGGTCGTCCTCGAGGCGATTCCCGCCGCACTCGCCGGTGAAGTGACGGAAAAGCTGACAACACCGACCATTGGCATTGGCGCCGGCAAGGACTGCTCGGGCCAGGTGCTGGTGCTGCAAGACATGCTCAACGTCGCGAGCGGACGCAAGCCCCGCTTTGTGCGCAACTTCATGGCGGGTCAGGATTCAATCATTGGCGCAATCGCCTCCTACGTCACCGCTGTCAAGGACGGCAGCTTCCCCGCCCCGGAACATTGCTACTGAAATCATGGAAATCCACTCATCCATCGCCGAAACTCGCGCCGCGCTGAAAAACCGCGGCCGCATCGTCTTTGTCCCGACCATGGGCAACCTGCACGAGGGACACATTTCGCTGATGCGCCACGCGCAGACCCACGGAGACACGGTCGTCGCCAGCATCTTCGTCAACCGTCTGCAATTCGGTCCGAGCGAAGACTTCGACAAGTACCCCCGCACGTTTGAGGCCGACTGCGCGAAACTGCGCGACGCGGGCGTTTCCGTTTTGTTCGCACCAACCGAAGCCGATCTTTACCCCGAGCCCCAGCAATACCAGGTCGATCCTCCCGAAATTCAGAACCTGCTCGAAGGCGAGTTCCGCCCCGGCCACTTCCGCGGCGTTGCCACGGTCGTGCTCAAGTTGTTCAACATCGTCCAGCCGCAAGTCGCCATCCTCGGCAAAAAGGATTACCAGCAGCTGATGATCCTGCGCAACATGACCCGGCAACTGGCGCTGCCAGTCGAGATCGTCGGTGGTGAAACAGTTCGCGCCGAAGATGGCCTCGCGCTGTCATCACGCAACGGCTACCTGACACCGGCCGAGCGTATCGAAGCACCACGCCTGAGCCGCGTACTGCGACGCATTGGTGACGCGGTTCGTTCCGGAAACCGGGATTACACGCAACTGGAACGCGAAGCGATCAAGGAACTCGACAGCCATGGCTGGAAAACCGA